>NZ_JBEOVN010000113.1:0-23497 GCF_040295565.1 Streptomyces sp. NPDC002785
ACACCACGTGATCATTCCGGGGCCGTCGCCATGCCCGGAAGGCAGATCACGACCGTCACGCATCACGCATGATCAGCCACCCGACAGGCTCTCAGGCGGTGGAGCCGACCACCGCACTGCGGGACCTGGGTATGGACTCGCTGACGGCGACGGTGCTGCGGGAGCGGTTGTCGGCGGTGACCGGACTGCCGCTCTCCGAGGCCGTCGCCTTCGACTTTCCCACGGTCGCCGCGCTCGCCGCCCACCTCGGGGCACGGAACGCCGCCGCGCCGGCCGGCGCCGGGCCCGTGAACCGGAGTGCGGCCCGGTCGGACGACGACCCCGTGGTGATCGTGGGGATGGCATGCCGCTATCCCGGAGACGTGACCTCTCCCGAGGAACTGTGGCGGCTGGTGGCCGACGGGAAGGATGCCATCGGTCCCTTCCCCACCGACCGGGGCTGGGACACCCGGGCGCTGTACGACCCGGACCCCGGGCGGCCCGGACGGACGTATGTGCGCGAGGGCGGTTTCCTCTCCGGTGTGGACCGCTTCGACCCCGGCTTCTTCGGCATCTCTCCCCGCGAGGCGTTGGCCATGGACCCGCAGCACCGGCTGCTGCTCGAAGTGGCGTGGGAGGCCTTCGAGCACGCCGGTCTCGTTCCCGGCACCCTGCGCGGCTCGGCGACCGGGGTGTACGTCGGGCTGATGTACAGCGACTACGCCCGCCGCCTGACAAGGACGCCCGAGCATGTCGAGGGGTACCTCGGCCTCGGCAACGCCGGAAGCGTCGCCTCGGGCCGTATCGCCTACACCTTCGGCCTCGAAGGCCCGGCCCTCACCGTGGACACGGCATGTTCCTCGTCCCTGGTGGCCCTTCACCTGGCTGCCCAGGCGCTGCGCCGGGGTGAGTGTGCCTTCGCGTTGGCCGGCGGCGCCACGGTGATGTCGGGGCCCTCGTCGTTCGTGGAGTTCAGTCGCCAGCGGGCGCTGGCTCCGGACGGCCGCTGCAAGGCGTTCGGCGCATCCGCCGACGGCACGGGGTGGGCCGAGGGCGCCGGCATGCTGCTGCTGAGCCGGTTGTCCGAGGCGCGCCGCGCCGGACTTCCGGTACTGGCCGCGGTGCGCGGCTCGGCGGTGAACCAGGACGGGGCGAGCAACGGGCTGACCGCACCGCACGGACCGGCGCAGCAGCGGGTGATCCGGCAGGCACTCGTGGACGCGGGGCTGAGTCCCGGGGACATCGACGCGGTGGAGGCGCACGGCACCGGAACCCGGCTGGGGGACGTGATCGAGGCGGAGGCCTTCTTCGCGACGTACGGGCGCCACGCGCGGCAGCGTCCCCTCCGGCTGGGCTCGGTGAAGTCGAACATCGGTCACACGCAGGCCGCCGCCGGAGTGGCCGGCGTGATCAAAATGGTGCAGGCGATGCGGCACGGCGTGCTGCCGCGTACGCTGCACGCCGACGAGCCGACCCCCCGTGTCGACTGGTCGACGGGGCGGATCGCGCTGCTGACCCGGGCGGTGGAGTGGCCTGGGACGGATCGTCCGCGCCGGGTGGGGGTGTCGTCGTTCGGGATCAGTGGCACCAACGCCCATGTGGTGCTCGAAGAGGCTCCGGGTGGCGGGGAGGCCGCATCGCTGTGTGCCGCAGCGGACGGCGGGGCTGCGAGGGGCCGTGTCGGGCCCGGGTTGGTGCTGGAGTGTGCGACGCGTTCTGGGCGGGCCGCGGTGGCCTTTGCGGTGTCGGCGAGGAGCGTGCCGGGGCTGCGGGCCCAGGCGCGGCGGCTGTACGACCATATGGTCGCCGCTCCTGACGTGTCCCTGGCGGATATCGGGTACTCGCTCGCCACCACGCGTGCGGCCCTGGAGCACCGGGCCGTGGTGGTGGCCCGGGACCGTGCCGAGCTGCTCGGCTCCCTGCGGGCCGTGGCGGAGGGCAGCGGCGGGGCCGGAGTGCACACGGGCACGTCCCGCCATCGCGGCTCGTCGGCCTTCCTGTTCACCGGTCAGGGCAGTCAGCGTGTCGGCATGGGCCGTGAACTGTACGAGGCGCGGGACCTGTATCCGGCCTTCGCCGGTTCGCTGGACGAGTGTTGTGCCCTGCTCGATCCGCTGCTGCCGGTGCCTCTGCGGGACGTCGTGTTCGCCGGGCCCGGTACGGAGACGGGAGCGTTGCTGGACACGACCCGGTTCGCGCAACCGGCGCTCTTCGCTCTGGAGACGGCGTTGTTCCGGCAGTTCGAGGCGTGGGGAGTACGCCCCGGTCTCGTGGCCGGGCACTCGGTGGGCGAGGTGGCGGCGGCGCACGCCGCCGGGGTGTTGTCCCTCGCGGACGCGTGCACTTTGGTGGCGGCCCGGGGCCGGCTTATGGACGCGTTGCCTCCTGGCGGCGCGATGGCGGCTGTCGCCGCGAGCGCCGACGAGGTGGCTGCCCACCTCTCCGGGACCGGGTGCGCGGTGGAGATCGCCGCCGTCAACGGGCCTGCCTCGGTGGTTGTCTCCGGCGACGATTCGGCGGTGCGGGAGGTGGCCGCGTACTTCCGGGAGCGGGGCCGTTCGGTGACGCCGCTGCGGGTCGGTCACGCCTTCCATTCCGCTCGAATGGAGCCCGTGCTGGCCGAGTTCGCGGACGTGGTCCGGAGTCTTTCCTTCGCCGTGCCGCGGCTGCCTCTGATCACCGCTGTGCCGGGCCGGGCCGCCACCAGCGAGGAGGTGTGCACGCCGGAGTTCTGGGTGGACCATGTCCGCCGTCCGGTTCGCTTCGCCGATTCGGTGAGACACCTGGCTGAGCAGGGCGCGGCACACTACGTCGAACTGGGGCCGGACGGGGTGCTCACCGGCCTGGTACGTGATTGCATCGCCTCGTCCGGACCGGCCCCGGCCGACCAGGACACGGGCGAAGCGGGCGGCGGCGAGCGGGGCCCGGTACCGCTGGTTCTGCCGACCCTGCGCGGGACGCGGCGGGAGGCGGACGCCCTGCTCGACACGCTGGCCGCGCTGCACGCCCATGGCGTGTCCGTCGACTGGCGGGCCGTCTTCGCCGGGCACGGCGGGCGGCGCGTCGCACTGCCCACGTACGCCTTCCAGCGCCGCAGGTACTGGCTGGAGTCCGCCCCGGGGCATCCGCCCGTGTCCCGGGTGGCCGAGCCCACCCATCCGTTCCTGCGGTCGGACACCCGCACGGCCGACGACGACGGGTTGCTGCTGAGCGGGGTGCTCTCGGTGCGCGACCAGCCGTGGCTCGCCGACCATGTGGTGGCTGGGGAGATCTTGCTGCCGGCGACCGCCTTCGTCGAAATGGCCCTCCACGCCGGTGAGTTGATGGGCGCAGCCGTCCTGGACGAGCTCGTCCTGACCGCGCCGCTGCCCTTCCCCCCGGACGGTGCCGTCGCCTTGCAGGTGAAGGTGGCGGGGGCGGACGACGCTGGACGGCGGACCGTGCTCTTCCACTCCCGGCCGCACACTCCGGCGGGTGACCAGCCCTGGCTCCGGAACGCCGCAGGCACTCTCTCGCCGGCGCAGCCGCCCGCGGACCGCGCAGCGGCCGGCGCCGAGACCGGCGGCGCGCCCCTGCCGCACGCGTCCTGGCCGCCGGAGGCGGCGATGCCGCTGCATGCCGACGGTCCGGGGACCGGACCGTACGAGCGGCTGGCTGCCGACGGGCTGCGTTACGGCCCCGCCTTCCAGGGCATGCGCGCCGCCTGGAGGCACGGGGAGGAGCTGTACGCCGACGTCGCGCTGCCCGAAGCGGCCCGGGCCCCGCGCCCGGAGCCGGACGGCCCGGGGTTCGTCCTGCACCCCGCACTGCTCGACGCGGCGCTGCACGCCCTGGCCCTGGACAGCCTTGTCACGAACGGTTCCAAGGCAGCCGGTCCGGCGGCCGGCGGGTTGTCCTTGCCATTCGCCTTCAGCGGAGTGCGCGTGCACACCACTCGCGTCCAGCGCTTGCGGGTACGGATGACCCCGGGGTCCGACGGGCAGGCCGCAGTGGAGCTGACCGACGAGACGGGGTCACCGGTGGCGACGGTCCGTTCGCTGACGCTCCGGCCCCTTCCACGTACCGGCTCGGCGACGGCGGACGCAGTCACCGGTGCTCTCCACCGGACGGACTGGGTGCCGCTGACCGAGCCGCCCGCACCCGTGGCGATGCCCCGCTGGGGGGTTCTGGGCACGGCGGGCACACGGCTGGTGGACGCCCTCGCACCCCCGGGTTCCGGCGTCCCGGTGTACCCCGCCCCCGCGGCGTGCGACGCCTCGTCGGCCGTCGTCGTGGCACCGTGCCCGCCACCGCCTGACACGGCCGGCGGCGCGCAGGACCAAGCTGCCGGGGTACTGCGGGCAGCGGACTGGGCGCTGAGGCTCGTGCAGGAGTGGCTCGCCGCACCGCACCTGTCCCGCTCCCGTCTCGTCCTCGTGACGTCCCGTGCCGTCACTTCGGCCGACGACGACTCCCCTGCGGATGGCACCGGTCGCGGGAATGACAGCCGATCCGGCGAAACAGCGTCCGTACCCTTGCACACACCGGTGTGGGGACTGGTCCGCTCGGCCCTGCGGGAGAACCCGGGGCGCTTCGCCCTGATCGACGCGGACGAACACCCCGACTCCTGGCGTGCCCTGCCCGCCCTGCTGGCCGCCTCGGTACCGGAGACAGCCGTACGCCGGGGGGCGGCGTACGTGCCGAAGCTGGTACCACTGGCCGAGGCGGCACCGAGGCCGCAAAAGCGGCGGCCACTCGACCCGGAGGGCACCGTCCTGGTCACTGGCGGCACCGGTTCTCTGGGCATGCTGGTGGCGCGGCACCTGGTCACCGCCCACGGCGTCCGGCATCTGCTGCTCGCCGGCCGACGCGGGCCGGACGCTCCAGGGGCCCGGGAACTCGTCGCCGAACTCCGTGAGGCGGGCGCCCGGGTGACCGTTCACGCCTGTGACGTCGCGGACCGGACCGCGCTCGCCGCCCTGCTCGACGCGGTACCAACAGCCCACCCGCTGACCGGCGTCGTGCACACCGCGGGAGTGCTGGACGACGGCGTCATCGCGGCGCTCACCACCGACCGTCTGAGGCGGGTGCTGCATCCCAAAGCGGACGCCGCTCTCGCTCTGCACGAACTGACCCAGGGACACGACCTGGCCGTGTTCGCGCTGTTCTCCTCGGTGGCGGGCACCTTCGGCTCCGCCGGCCAGGCCAACTACGCCGCGGCCAACTGCGTGCTGGATGCCTTGGCACGACACCGCGGGCGGCTCGGACTGCCCGGAACGTCGATCGCCTGGGGCCCCTGGCGGCAGAACGACGGCATGATGGCGCACCTCGGCGACGCGGACCGGCAGCGGATGGCCCGCTCCGGGTTCGGCCCGCTCGGGCCGGAAGAGGGCCTGGCCCTCTTCGACGCCGCCGTGGCCGGTGACGAACCGGTGGTGGTGGCGGCCCGCCTCACCCCGGCCGCTCTCCGCGGCGCCGTACCGGCGGCGAACCGGCCCCGAACCCCTGCTGCCAACACGGGCGACGGGGGCGGAGACCGACTCGGCCGGGCGTCGGCTGCTGCTCCCCCCGGCGAGCAGGACGCGGCCCTGCTCACCAAGGTCCGGACCCTGGCGGCCCGTGTCCTGGGCCACCGGGAGGAGGCGAGCGAGATCGACGAGGACACCCTGCTGGCGGACCTGGGGCTGGACTCCCTGGCCGCGGTCGATCTGCGCAATGAACTCGCGGCATGGACGGGGCTGACACTGCCGTCCACGCTGCTGTTCGACTTCCCGACGCCGCGCGCGCTCGCCACCGAACTGACGCGGCGGCATGCCACCGAGGCACCCCCTGCGGGCGCCGCGTCCGACGACCCGGCACAGCCCGAGGCCGCCGGCCCTCCGAACTCCCTCGGCCGACCTGCAAACGACGGCGCGGGAGGCGGTCCCGAGGCGGGCGCTGCGCCGGACGCCCGGGTGCGGGCCGCCGACGCACCGCACGCAGGGGAAGCCCCGGACTCCCTGGGCGCACTCTTTCGTACCGCATGCGCCCGGGGACAGAGCTGGGACGGCATGGTGCTCCTCACCGTCGCCGCGCGCCTGCGCCCGGTCTTCGACAGGACCGGGGCGCCCGGCGCGACGCACGAACCCGTGATGCTCGCGACGGGCGGCACGGGGGCCCCGCTGGTCTGCTCCCCCGCACTCAGCGCGCTGTCCGGACCGCAGGAGTACGCACGCCTCGGTGCCGGGCTGCGAGGGCTCCGGCCGGTTTCCGCGCTTCGGCACCCGGGGTTCGCCACCCGAGAGGCCTTGCCCGCCACACTGGACGCCCTCGTCACCGCCCAGGCCACCGCCGTCCGCGCAGCCGCGGGCCCCCCGGTACTGCTGGGGCGGTCGGCCGGTGGCTGGGTGGCCCATGCCGTGGCCGAGCGTCTGGAGTCCGAGGGTGCCGCCCCGGTGGCCGTCGTCCTGGTCGACACCTATCCCCCCGTTCACGGCGACCGGGGTCAGGCGCTCTCCGCGATGACGTCGGACATGCTGCGCCGGGCGGCGGAATTCGCCTCTGCCGACGCCGACCGGCTCACCGCCATGGCCGGATACTTCGAGCTCTTCAGCGACTGGAAACCCGCGCCGCTCACCTGTCCCACCCTGTACGTACGAGCCCGGAACCCGCTGCCCAACACCGAACCCGCCCCGGACTGGAGCCTGCCGCACGCCGAGGTCACCGTGCCCGGGAACCACTTCACCGTGCTGGAGGAACACGCCCGGACCACCGCACTCACCATCCACCGATGGCTCAGCAGCCAGGCCTGAGAGCGTCCCCGGAGACGCGCAGGCACGGGTACGGGTACGGGTGCGTGGAACAGCTCCATCCCACGCACCCCTCGCGCCCACCGTCCTCGCCGCCAGTACCATTCACTGCCCAGGCCACCGCAACCGCGGACATACGACCGGAACGGACGCCGGCACCTGCCGACCTGCTTCCTCCGCCCATGGTCACGGCCAGAACGAATATCACCCGAACCCGACCACGCCGACACTCACGACCACCGGTCAGACCACACCCCCTCCGTCACCACAACTCCCTGGACCCGACCGACCAGCCACGCCTTCACCACGTGCCAGACGGCTTTTACTCCTCCACCTCGACTCCCCACCACCAGGTGAACAGCGAGCCGCCGGACGTCAACTCCTCCCGCCACCAACCGAGATACTGCCGGCCAGGGAACGCCGGACGACCGGGCTCCCGTCAAAACTCCAGCAGGCTGGGCACGTCTGGCCCCACCGATGCCGCCACACCTTCTCAATGAGGACCTTGGAATACCTGGTCACCGGGCACCATCGGCAGGCTGCGGAACTCGTCCGGGACACCGATGCCGACGCCGCCCTGGTCTTCTACTTGAGCAAGGCGGACCCGCTGCTGGTGCTGCGTGACCTTCCAGGCCATTCCACTGTCCTGACCACGGAAAAGTACGGTCGAGGAAAGTGTGTTGCAGCCCATGCTCGCGGCTGCACTCTACGTCGTGTCCACGCTCGGCCCGCACGCCGTCGAACTGACCAGGAAGTACGGGAGTACGACCGCAGCGTTTCCTGCAAGACGGCCGGGCTCCGCCAGGGCGGCACCGAATTCGCCGATGGGATCGTGAAGCTGCTGGCTGAGTGAACGCGAACGTGCACACCGCAGCCGATGCTTGCCGAGCACTATGCCGCCGACCGGCTGAAGGGCGCACCGTGCGTCGTTGCCCGGCTCGGGATCAGGTGCCGTGGAGTGGCATATCAGCACGGCGGAGCAGGCGTTCGTCCGTGTCGAGGTACGCCATCCGGACGGGGCAGATGGCGGCGCTCAACAACCTGACCGTCCTGATCTGAACGAGTAACGCTGTCAGGCAGATCGGGTGGAAGATGAGTCCCGCCCGGTCAGCCGGTGGCCGACCGCACCGGTTGTGTGAGGTGCCGCCACAAGAAGGTATGCACCAGGGCCTTGTTGTGGGCGGACTGTTCGTTGTCGCTGGCGCCCGCGTGGCCACCACCGGTGTTCTCGTGGAACAGGACTGGGTGACCGAGCTCGCGCAGACGTGCGGCCGCTTTGCGGGCATGGCCGGGGTGGACGCGGTCGTCACGGGTGGAGGTCGTCAGAAGAACGGGTGGGTAGACCTGGTCCGCGGTGAGCTGGTGGTAGGGGGAGAGCGCACGGAGGTGGGGGCGATCGGCTTCGGTGTCCGGGTTGCCGTACTCGGCGGTCCAGGACGCGCCGGCGAGGAGCTTGTGAAAGCGAAGCATGTCCAGCAGCGGTACCTGAGCGACGATCGCGCCGAACAGGTGCGGGTAACGGGTGATCATCGCGCCCATGAGCAGGCCGCCGTTGCTTGCTCCCGCGGCTCCCAGCATGGCCGGGGTGGTGATGCCCCGCGCGACGAGGTCTGCGGCGACGGCCGCGAAGTCCTCGAAGGCTCGGGGCCGGTCCGCCCCGAGTGCGGCCTGGTGCCAGTCCGGTCCGTACTCACCGCCACCTCGGATGTTCGCGATCACGTAGGTGCCGCCGCGCTCCAGCCATGCCCGGCCCGTCACCGCGTCGTAGGAAGGGACGAGGGAGACTTCGAAGCCGCCGTAGCCGTGGAGCAGGGCGGGGCCCGGGCCGGACCCGTCGGAATGGCTGGGGCCGATCACAAAGTATGGCACCCGCGTGCCGTCCCGGGAGGTCGCGAAGAACCGCTCCACCGCCAGACCAGCCGTGTCGAAGCGGGCCGGAGCCTGCTTGAGGATCTGCGAGTCGGCGCCGATCTGTCCGTGGTGGAGGGTGGACGGCTGCAAGAACCCCGACACGTCCAGGAAGTACTCGTCGGAGACGTCCGGATCCGTGTCCGCAACCGTGACGGCGGACAGCGCCGGGACGTCCGCGAGCGGCTTGCGTGCCCACCCGCCTCCGGGGATGGGGGTGAGGACCTCGATGCGGGTACTGACGTCGCGCATCGTCTCCAGGATCAGATGGTGGCGGGTCCAGGAGTGCCCGGCCAGAGCCGTTCGCTCATCCGGCGTGAACAGCACCTCCGCGGTGCGGTCACCCGTCAGGAAGGCGTCGAAGTCGAACGCCAGTAGGGAGCCCGCCCGCTGTCCGAGCCAGTCGGACTTCAAGGTGACGATCAGATGCCGGCGATGGGTATAGGCACTGGCGTCGTCGGGAACGTCGATCTTGACGAGCGTGGCGTCCTGGTTCAGGAGGTATATCTCGCTGCGGAAGAAGTCCAGCCACCGGGAGACGAAGTCCAGTTCGAAACCGGGTGTGGTGTCGTGCCGGCCCCAGGCCGCCACATCTCCTGTCTCGGCCTCGAAGACCAGGTCGGCTTCTTCCAGCGGGGTGCCGCGTCGCCACCTGCGGACCGTACGCGGATAGCCGGCGTCGGTCAGTGAGCCAGGCCCGAAGTCCGTGCCGATGAAGACGGTGTCGGCGTCGATCCACCCGATCTGCGTCTTCGCCTCCCCCACCTGGAACCCGCCATCGACGAAAGCCCGGTTGGCGAGGTCGAACTCGCGGACCACAACGGCGTCACCACCGTCGCGCGACAGGCACACCAGTGCCCGGTCGTAATCGGGATGGCGCACCCGCGCACCCGCCCACACCCACTTCTCGCCCTCCGCCGCGACGAGCGCGTCGACGTCGAGAAGGACCTCCCAATCAGGAGAATCCTTGCGGTACTGTTCCAACGTCGTACGCCGCCACACACCACGCACGTTCCCGGCGTCCCGCCAGAAGTTGTAAAGGAACACTCCGCGACGGACGGTGTAGGGGATACGGTCCGAAGCGTCCAACACCTCCCGCAGGCGCTCCTTCAGGGAAGCGAACCCGGCGTCGGCGGCCAGCACCGACTCTGTCTCGGCGTTCCGCTCGGCCACCCACTCGAGCGCGGCCTCGCCCTCGATGTCTTCCAGCCACAGGTACGGGTCTTCATCAGTCACAAGCCGAATTGTGCAGGCATGGGACGAACGCCGAGACCACATCCACTCCTCGCCACTCCACCTGCTGCCGGCGCGCTGTCTCACAACCAGCCGCGGCGGGCCGCAATCACTCCGGCCTGGAAGCGGTTGGCGGCGCCGAGGAGGTCGTGCAGGCGGCTGATGCGGCGGCGCATGGTGCGGACGGACCAGCCGAGCTGGCGGGCTATCGCCTCGTCCTTGAGGCCGCTGACCAGGAGGGTGAGGACGAGTCGGTCCTCCTCGCCGAGGGGGTCCTCGGCGGGGGCATTGAGGGGCAGGGCCTGCTTCCAGCACATTTCCCAGTAGCCGGTGAGGGCATCGAGCAGGGTGGACGGGCGGATCACCGCGGCACGGACGTCGTTGAGGTCGAGGGAGAGCGGCATCAGGGCGAGCTTGCGGTCGGCGATGGCGAGTTTGAGGCCCAGACCGGGCAGGACGCGGGCCTGTTCGCCGTGCCGGACCAGCTCGCGGATGTCGTCGAGGACGCCTGGCCATTCCAGGGCCTCGGGGGCGTAGACCGCGCGGTACCGTACGCCGCGGCCGAGCGCCGTCGTCTCCACCGGGTTGGAGGTGGTCAGGGCGTACGGCGGCCGGTCCAGGGTCATCACGTCCTCGTGGGCCTCCTGCTGGAGGCGGACGAACCAGCGGCCGAGCGCCTCGCTGCCGGTGGTGATCTCCACCTCGTCCTCATAGGTCGCGCCGGTGCGCGCGGCGGCGAACAGCCGGGACAGCTCGTCGGCCGCCGAACGCACCCGCTCCAGCTCATTGCTTCTGGCCCGCACCAGCGCCTCGACGGCGGCGCCCGGCTCGATCGCGGCGTACCGGCGGCGGGAGCCGGCGAGCCGGCCGACCAGCCCGTGGTCGCGGAGCCGGTCCAGCGCCCTGGCGACGCGCTCGGCCGAACAGCCGAGATCCGCGGTGAGTTCGGCAGGCGCCGCCGTCCGCCGGGTCAGGACGGCGCGGTAGACGCTCTCGTCGAACGGATCGATGCCTGCCGCCGTGAGTTGCGGTGTCTCGGGGGTCATGGACCGATGGTGGCCCAATTGTGCCAGCGGCAGCAATGGGCCACGAAGATCAGTTGTGCGGCAAGTGCCCTTACCACTAGGACCTTTACGCATGGCAATGAAGTCACGAAGATCGCGTCATGCCGCCCTCGCCGCCGTTGTTCTCGCCGGCACGTTGGCGGCGACACCGGGTGCCGCCAACGCGTCCACGCCCGACCCGTCGCAACGAGTGCTCGTCGAACTGTCCGGGAACCCAGCGGTCACCGCCGCGCCCGGTGGATCGCTGCTGTCCGCCGAGGCCGCCCGCGGCATCGGCGCCGCCCGCCGCGCGCTCGACGCGCGGCAGGAGAGGTTCCTCGGCTCGGCGAAGAGCGCCGGGCTGCACCCTTCGGCGACCCGCAAACTGGGTCTGCTCATCGATGCCGTGGCAATGACGGTGCCCGCGTCCGAGGTGGGGCGGCTGTCCTCGCTGCCGGGCGTCACCGCCGTCCGCCCCGACACCCGGGTGCTGACGAAGACGGACGTGAGTGTGCCGCTGATCGGCGCACCCGGCGTCTGGCAGCGCAAGGACCCGGCCGGAAGCCGCGTCACCGGCAAGGGGACCACCGTCGCGATCCTGGACAGCGGCGTGGACTACACCCACCCCGACCTGGGCGGCGGACTCGGCAAGGGGCACAAGGTCGTCGGCGGGCACGACTTCGTCAACGGTGACGGGGACCCGATGGACGACAACGGCCACGGCACCCACGTCGCCGGCGTCATCGCGGGCAAGGCGGCTGAGAAGGGCGGCGTCACCGGCGTGGCGCCCGGCGCGAATCTGCTGGCCTACAAGGTGATGGACGCCGACGGCTCCGGCTACACGTCGGACATCATCGCTGGAATCGAGGCGGCCTCAGATCCGGCCAACCCGCACCGCGCCGATGTCATCAACATGAGCCTCGGCGGCCCCGGCGACGGCACCGACCCGCTGGGCCGCGCCGCGACCGCGGCCGTACAAGCCGGTGTGGTCGTGGTGGCCGCGGCCGGCAACGACGGACCGGGCACGGGCACGGTCAGCAGCCCCGCAACGGCCGACGGCGTGGTCGCGGTCGGCGCGTCGACCAGCAATCTGCGGCTGCCCAGCGCCTATCTGACCGGCAAGAAACCCGAGTTGATCCAGACCTACCGCGGCATCCTGTCCGCGAACCCGCCGGAGCACCCCGTCACGGCGCCGCTGGTCGATGTCGGCGAGGGCACCGCCGAGGACTGGAAGCGGGTCGGCGACGTACGCGGAAAGATCGTACGGGCCGAGATGCTCATCGCCTCCGACGCCCGGTACCTGACGGCGAGCGCCGTGGAGTGGGCGAAGGAGGCGGAGAAGCGCGGCGCGATCGCCGTGCTGGCCGGCCTGTCCTCCAACGACGGTCCGGTGTTCGTCGCCGGAGCACCGGGAGAGGTCCGGCCGCCGGAGGTGAACCCTGAGCCGGGAGTGGCCCAGGTGCCGTCCTCGTCCGCGCGGATCGACGCCTCCGGCGACTCGCTGCGCATGGACCACCTGGTGGTCATGGGCATCGACTCGACCCAGTACACGGAGTTGAGCGCCCGACTCGCCGCCGGGAAGGTCTCGGTGACACTGCGCGGCACCGACACCACCGACCGGATCGCCTCGTTCTCCTCACGCGGTCCCGCACCGGGCTTCGGCCTGAAGCCCGATCTGGTCGCACCGGGCGTGGAGATCCGCTCCACCGTGCCCAAGGCACTGTACGGGCCCGGCGAGTACCGCATGTCGGGCACATCGATGGCGACCCCGCACGTCGCCGGCGCTGCGGCCCTGCTGCGCCAGCTGCATCCCGGCCGGGCGCCTGCCGGGATCAAGGCCGCGTTGGTCGGCACCGCGAAGCCGCTGAACGGCAGCGGGCCCACGACGCAGGGCTCGGGCCGGCTCGATGTGGCCGCGGCCGCCTCGGCCACGGTCAGCGCCTCGCCGGCGTCGGTGTCGTTCGGACTCGCCGATCTGTCCCGTCGTCACGTCGGCGGCATCGCGAAGGTGACGCTGCGCAACTCCGGCAAGCGGCCGGTCGCGACCTCGCTGCGGACCGACGGTCCGGCCACGGTCTCGGCGAAGCGGGTCACCGTACCGGCCGGGGGGACCGCGACCGTCACGGTCTCGCTGCGCGTCGCCCGACCGGCGGCCGACACCGAGATCAGCGGCCGCCTCACGGCGACTCCCGACCGGGGACCAGCCATCGGGGTGCCCTACCTGCTCGCCGTCCGGCATCTGGCCGTCCAGGCCGCACCCGACCCGAGCGACGGCCACTCGACCGTGCACATCGCCCCGCCGACCCGGCTGGCCGCACCGCCGGTGGTCACCGTAACCCCGCCTCGCGGCAAAACCGTCGACGTCACTTCCAGGCTCGATCCCGCCAGCGGCTACTACCGGGCCGAGGTGACCGGCAGCGTGGCCGGCGCCTACCGGGTCTCGGTACGCGGCACCGTCGGCACCGGGCAGCGACTCACCGGCGCCGGGGCCTTCGAGGTCACCCCGGTCGACAGCCGCGGAAACAGCTGGAAGCCGGTAGGTCCCAACAGCGAGGCCGGCTCCCTCGCCCTCTCGTCGAGCCGGCCGAAGCAGGCCGTCCTCACCCAGTACCAGAAGGCGGCTCCCTGGCTGACCACCGACAACGGCGCCTCCTGGCGCCAGTTGGGACGACTGCCCGTCGCGGACGGCACGGGTCCGCTCGTGGTGGACGCGAAGAATCCCGACCGCTGGTGGTACGCCGTGAACAGCGTTCACGACGGCAGTCGCCGGGGCGCCATCCTGCGCACCGATGACAACGGGCGGACCTGGCGCACGCTCAACGTCCCGGACACCCGCATCGCAGCGCTCGCCGCCGATGAACGGACCCGCACCCTGGTCGCGGTCACCTCGGACGCACTGCTGGTCAGCACGGACGCGGGCGACCACTGGACGACGTACCCGACCGGAGTCACCGGTGGCATCACCGCCGCCGCCGTCACCGGTGACACCCTCTATATGACGACGTATCACGGCGTCTGGGCCCGCTCCGGCATCGGCTCGGGCAACCCCGGCAAGGCACGCCTGCTCTTCGACCCGTCCGGCGACGAGACCGTCGGCGGGCTGGCCGCCGACTCCTCGGTCGTAGCGGTGTACGTCCCGGACCGGGGAGTTGTCGGTTCCCGTGACGGTGGAGAGACCTGGACCACCCTGCTGTCCATGAAGGAAGACGGCCTCCGCCTGACCATCTCGGGTGACGACCTGTACCTGAGCACGCTGACCGGCAGCGGCCGTCTCAGCCGCGACCACGGGCAGACGTGGACCACGGTCGCCGCGCCGTCGCGCGCAGCGGTACCGGTGGACTACGACCGTTGGGCCGACGGTTCCGTCACCGTCTCCAGCGAGCAGGACGGTCTCTACCGGGGTGCCGCGGACGGCACCGGATACCGGCGGATCGGCGTCCAGGGACTGACCGTCAACGATCTCGTGGTCAGTGACGGCCATCTGCTCGCCGCCACCGACAGCGACGTCTACCGCACCGCCCTTCCCGTCGCGAGCCCGGAGTGGGGCCAGTCGGGCGGCGAGGGCATGAGGGGCGTCACCGTCCCGCAACTTGCCGTGTCGGCCAAGGATCCGAAGGTGATCTGGAAGGTGCGGCGCACCGCGTTCGGCTCATTCACCGTCGAGCGCAGTGGCGACGGCGGTGCCACCTGGGAGGAGAGGGGCAGTTCGGGCGAGGTGCCGACGGCACTCCTGGTCCACCCCGCCGACCCGAACCGGGTCATGGTCAGCTTCCGAAGCCTTCTGGGCCGGGGGCTGTTCGCCACCAGCAACGGCGGCGCGACGTGGAAGAACCTCTACCACGAGCGCTCCTTCGACACCATCGCGGGCGACCCCGCAAATCCGCTGCGCCTGTGGCTCGGCAACACCGCCGGTCTCTACCGGTCTGACGACGGCGGGGTGACGGTCACCAAAGTCGCCGACGGCCCGGTGACCGCGATCGACCTCGACGGACGGCGTCTCGTCGTCGGCGGCGAGAGCGTCCGCGTCAGCACCGACGGCGGCCGGACCTTCCGCACCGCGGACAGCGGCGCTCTCGCGATCCATGTCTCCGACCTGCTCCGGGTCAAGGACACGCTCTACGCGGCCACCACCAGCTCCGGGGCCAGCGGCCTCCTGCAAGGCGGCCGCGGCGTACTGCGCAGCACCGACCGCGGTCTGAGCTGGCACAACATCTCAACCGGCCTGCAGAACACCGACACCACCAAACTGGCCGCGAGCCCCGACGGCCGCACGCTCTACGTCGGCACCATCGACGGCGGCGTGCACCGTCTCAACCTGCGCCACTGATCACTACGGACCGGGCGCCCGGACGGAACCTCTGCCCGGGCGCCCGGTCCACGCGTTGACGCGGCCGGTGGATCACGCAACGACCACGACGACCGGGCCGCAGAGACCGGGCCGCCGGCAGCGGACGCGTGACGGGATCCATGAGGCTGTCAGGTTCCAGACATGCCGGTTTCAGACAGTGAACGACCGTTCTTGATCCGGGGAATTGGGCTTACAAACTGGGCGTCGACCGGGATGCCCTACCGGGCACCCCTGAAAGGAGACCTCGTGAAGAAGACCCTGTCTGCGGCAGCGAGCCTGGCGATCGCCGTGACCTGTGGCCTTGGCATGGCGCTTCCCGCGCACGCCGCTGACGCGACCGGAGTCACGACTGCGGCGAGCCGGTCGCTGCAGTCCTCCATCGACACCTCCTCCATGGACCCGCAGCACCAGGCCGTCGTCGACCGGATCCTGGCCAAGCTGCCCGCCGACTGGGAGGCCCGGCTCGACGCGGCCAAGGCCAAGTACGGTCTGAAGGGCGAGGAGTGGCAGCAGATCCGCGACAGCGCGATCAACCCCGGCGACTACCAGTGCCAGACGACCGACCTGTCGAAGTACGCCAACTCCCTCCTCGATGGCGCCGAGGACCCGTGGACCATCTTCATCCTTTCGCTCTTCGGTGGCTTCGACATGCCCACCTACGACGCGCTGATCTACGGCAAGGAGTCGTCGTCGAACACGTTCGGCGTCAAGGGTGAGTACACCCAGCAGCTCAACTCCGAGATGAAGAACCTCAAGCGCTTCTGGGATATCGACTCGGCGCGCATCGAGCTGATCCCCATGCACGGTGCGGACGTCTTCACCAGCCCGGACCGGCTCGCCCGCACGCTCTCCGTGCTGTACGGCGGCACGCCCGAGGAGAACCTCGACCTGGCCGACATGCTCATCGAGCTGGTCGACTCGGAGCCGGTCCTCCAAGGCGGCGCCAACCCGATGTTCACCTTCAACGCCTTCGCCTACAGCGAGAAGGACGACCCGGAGCCGCTCGGCATCACGGACCGGATCATCATGGGTGACGGCATCCTGCAGGGCATGAACGCGGTGAACCTGGGCGACGTCGCGCCGCGCGGCATCCTGGGCCACGAGTTCGGTCACCACGTCCAGTACCAGAAGAACCTCTTCGAGAGCGACCTGACCGGCCCGGAGGCCACCCGCCGCACCGAGCTCATGGCGGACGCGTTCGGCACCTACTACCTGACCCACTCCCGCGGCGAGTCGCTGAACGCCGCCCGCGTCCTCAAGTCCGAGAAGTCGTTCTACCAGGTCGGCGACTGCAGCTTCACCAGCTCCGGCCACCACGGCACGCCCAACCAGCGGATCAACTCGGCGACCTGGGCGGCGGGCGTGGCCAACGAGGCGCCGAACCAGGGCCACATCCTGCCCGCCCTCGCGTTCGACAAGCTCTTCGAGGCCAAGCTGCCCGACCTGGTCAAGCCGGACAGCAAGTAACGGTCACCACCGCACCGCGGGGCGATGAACGCCTGAGCGGCTGAGGACTCGCGCGGGGCGGGCCGGATCACGCATCGGCCCGCCCCGCGCGCCCACGCGTCCATGCCAAGAGCCCGACCGCGGCCCGGGGTCACAGCCAGCCGCGACGGCTGGCCTGGACGCCGAGCTGGAACCGGGTCTTGGCGCCGAGCATCTCCTGGAGGCGGGCGATGCGCCGGGCGACGGTGCGCTCGCTCACCCCGAACTCACGGGCGATCGACTCGTCGGTCAGCCCGGCGCTGAGGTAGCTCAGGAGCTGCCGCCCCTCGGGGGTCGCCTCACTCTTGACGGCCTCACCGGCCGGCGGGAGCGGAACGGCGATCCGCCAGTACGACTCGAAGACGCCGATCAGCCCGTCCAGGAGCCCCGACGGCTGCACGACGACACTGTGGTGTCCCGTACGGTTCGGGGCGGCGACGGACACCACGGCGAAACTGTCGTCGCAGACCAGCACGTTCAGCGCGACATCGGGGAAGACCCGGGCCTGTTCTCCCCCGGCGACGCACTCGTGCGCCACTTCCAGCGCCTTGGGGTCCTGCAGGATGTTGGCGCTGTACACCACCCGGTAGGCGATCCCGCGGTCCAGAGCGTCCAGCGTGCCAGGGCCTACCTCCGGCACCCGGTCGCTCCCGCCCACCGGCCCTATCGACAGCGCGCGCACCTGGGACACGGCCCCGTTGTGCACCCGCGACTGGATCTCCCCGCGCCGCTCGGAGGTGTCGACGACCTCGACGTAGCTCGCTCCGGCGGTGTGGTCGAGCCAGTACTGCGACAGGGCCGTGGCGCTCTCGTAGGCGATCCGGGCCTGGCGCGCGCGCCGCTCGGCGACCGCCTCCAGCACCGCGCGGGGCGGCTGGGCGGTCAGCCTGCCGTCCGTACGGGACACCAGGCCGATGTCGCTGAGTTCGGCGACGGCGTCCTTGAGGCCGTCGAGCGTCGATCCGACCAGCGCCGGCCGGTCGGTGAGCTCGGTCAGGGTCTGCGGACCCCGTTCCACGAGCGCGAGGTAGGCGGCCTCCGCTGTCGCGGAGAGACCGAGAGCCTGCAACGGGCGCAGTGTGCGCATGTCCCCCCAACCCGGCGGCGCCGAACGGCACCACCCACCGACCCCATTTCTACGGTGGCTGTCATTCCGCCAAAGATCGTCAGCCTAACACCGGCGTGATCACGCGGACCGGGAGCGGACGGCGTAACGAGCGGCGCTGGTGAAAGCGCCGGTCCTGTGCCCGTCGGCTCGGCCGGCTGCCGCTGTCCCGGATGTGGCCAGCAGTACGGGCACAGCGAGGTCCTGCAGTTGCCGATGGCGGAGCGGCGGGTGGCAGCGTGAACGAAATTCCGATGCACGCAAGCCGGTCAACCGAGAGGATCCCGGAATGCAGAAGATTCCGACCGTGTTCGTCCGCGACTTCGACAACAACCCCGCGCACGTCCTGCCCAAGGTGACGCCCGGCTGCGAGTGGGTGCTCGCAGGTGAGGGGCAGGCCACCCGCAAGTACGACGGCACCTGCGTGATGCTCGACGAAGCGGGCAAGTGGTGGGCGCGTCGCGAGGTCAAGCCCCGCAAGCCGGTGCCGCCGAACTACATAGTCCTCTCCGTCGACACCGAGACTGGTAGGACCATCGGCTGGGAGCCAATCGGTCAGTCATCGTTCGCGAAGTTCCACGCAGAGGCCCTGCAGGTGGCCGGCCCAAGCGAGCGGACCGCCGGTACCTTCGAGCTGATCGGCCCGAAGGTGAACGGAAATCCTGAAGAAGTCGACGTTCACCGGCTCGTCGAGCACGCCGAAGCGCAGCACGTCTCAGTGCCGGAGCTGACGTTCGAGGGCATCCGGAGTACCGTGCCGGCCCTGGCCGCGGTCGATGGCTGCGAGGGGGTCGTCTGGCACCACACCGACGGACGGATGGCGAAGATCAAAGCCAGGGACTTCCCGAAAGCATGACACCGAAGCGCCCCCGACCGATCTTGAGTTCTCGTGGTCGGGGGCGCTTCGTGCGTCCAGGGTCAGCGGGTTGCCGGCGTACACGTCAGTCGACGTCAGCGCTCTGACCAGGCTCGACTGGCTTCGTTGTCACACGCCGCCGCTCTTCTCGTGCGGCTGATGCCTGCCGCCAGGCGGGTTCACATGCGGCCGATGCCACAACGCCGAGAGCACACCCGTCTAACGTCCGGCCGGCACCGACCACCTGTCCGAGGAGGAGCTCGTGCCCCTGGGGGAACATCCTGGCCCAGGGAAGTGGGCCTGCCTTCGCGGTGGGGCAGAGGTGTCCACGGAACTCATCCCGCAGGGGGCCGGCCAGGCCCTGTGCGGCGGCGGAGTACCGGCTGTGGGTGCGTGGCCCGGAGCACGCCCGGCCGGTCGACGGCTTCGACTACGACCGGTTCGGCTCGCTCAGCCTGATACTGAACGCCGTGGTGCTGTGGACCACGCGGTACATCGATTCTGCGGTCACCCAGCTCCGCTTGGAGGGCGACGACATCCACGATGAGGCCGTCGTACGAGTGTCTCCGCTCAAGCAGCGGAACGTGGCTCAGGCACTTGGCCTCGCCCTTGGTGCAGCTCACAAACGCGGCACGAATCTCTTACTCAGTCAGCACCTTCACAAAAGACATGCTAATTGGCCTAACCTGATTAGGTAAATGCATAATCATCGATGCCAGGGATGAGGAGCGATTCGGAGGATGAACATGGCACGGGCCGGACGGGTAGGACTGACCACGGAGCGCCTGGTCCGGGCAGGGGCAGAGCTGGCCGACGAGGCCGGCTTCGAGCAGGCGACCCCCGCAGAACTCGCCCGGCGGTTCGGTGTCAGGACTGCGAGCCTGTACTCGCACGTGAAGAACGCCCACGACCTCAAGACCAAAATCGCCCTGCTCGCCCTGGAGGAACTCGCCGACCAGGTCTCCACCGCCGTGGCCGGACGGGCTGGCAAAGACGCCCTGACCGCTTTCGCGAACGTCTACCGCGACTACGCCCTCAAGCACCCGGGCCGCTTCGCCGCAGCCCAGTTCCGGCTCGACCCGCAGACGGCGGCCGCCAGCGCCGGGGTCCGGCACGCCCAGATGACGCGGGCGATCCTGCGCGGATACAACCTGGCTGAACCGCACCAGACACACGCGGTGCGGCTGCTGGGCAGCGTCTTCAACGGCTACGTCGGCCTGGAGACCGCCGGCGGCTTCAGCCACAGCACCCCTGACTCGCAGGAGAGCTGGACCGAGATCCTCAACGCGCTCGACGCCCTGCTGCGCACCTGGCCCACCACCTCCTGACCAACCCTTCCGGCCGCCCCTGCCAACTGACCTTCCTGATCGAAGAGACCGGCGAAATGAACACCGAGCACGACTGGACCACCACCCCCATCACCGCCGGCCTCCTGCGCGGCGCCCTCGACCTGGAGCGCACCGAACGCGGCGTACTGCCCCACCGGGTTGCCCTCGCGCGCCCGGCAGCAGATCCCCGACGGCCAGCTGGCCATGGCGGAGTCACAGCCCTCCGGAGTGCGGCTGGCCTTCCGCACCCGGGCCACCGCCGTCGAGCTGGACGTCGTAGCCACCAAACGGGTCTACGTCGGAGCGCCGCCACCCCCCGATGGGGTGTACGAGCTCCTCGTCGACGGGCGGCTCGCGGGCCAGGCCAGCGCGACCGAGGGCGACACGCTCACCATCGACATGGCCTCCGGAACCGCACAAACCCGGTCCGGGCCGGTGGAGACCCTGCGCTTCACCGACCTGCCCGACGACGACAAGGGCGTCGAGATCTGGCTGCCGCACAACGAGACCACCCAGCTGGCAGCCCTGCGCAC
The DNA here is from genome assembly GCF_040295565.1 of Streptomyces sp. NPDC002785. NCBI lineage: Bacteria > Bacillati > Actinomycetota > Actinomycetes > Kitasatosporales > Streptomycetaceae > Streptomyces > Streptomyces sp. NPDC002785. The sequence continues at coordinate 20,586 of NZ_JBEOVN010000113.1, forward strand.
CAACGCCCCCGTCCACACACCACCGCCCAGCGGCCGCAAGGTCTGGCTACACCACGGCAGTTCGATCAGCCACGGCTCCAACGCTGCCACCCCAACCGGGATCTGGCCCGCCCTGGCCGCCGCTCTGGGCAAGGTGGAGCTGGTCAACATGGGATTCGGCGGCAGCGCCCTGCTCGACCCGTTCACCGCTCGCACCATGCGCGACACCCCTGCCGACGTGATCAGCATCAAGATCGGCATCAACATCGTCAACGCCGACCTGATGCGGCTGCGCGCGTTCGGCCCGGCCGTCCACGGTTTCCTCGACACCATCCGCGACGGCCAACCCACCACCCCGCTGCTCGTCGTCTCGCCCATCTACTGCCCCATCCACGAGAACACACCCGGACCCAGCGCCCCGGACCTCAGCGCGATGAGCGAGGGGCGGCTGCGGTTCGTGGCCACCGGCGACCCCGCGCAAACAGCTGCCGGGAAACTGACCCTCACCGTGATCCGCGACGAGCTGGCCCGCATCGTCCAGCAGCGTGCCGCAACCGACCCGAACCTGCACTACCTCCACGGCCTCGACCTCTACGGCAAGGCCGACCACGCCGAACTGCCGCTGCCCGACAATCTGCACCCGGACCCCGCCACCCACCAGCTCATCGGCGAACGCTTCGCTCACCTCGCCTTCGGCAGCAGCCCTTTCGCCATGGAGAACCACTGACCGGCTGTCCGACAGGAAGGACGCGCCGGCGAGCCCCGCAGAAATTCTGCGTGCAGTGGGGATGCCGCAAGCCCCAGCCCGGTGAACCCGGGGTGTTGTTCCGGCGGGTGGTACCGCCCACGGAGGTGATGCGTTCGCAGGGCGGCAACCGGCGCCGGGCCGGACTACTCGTTGACCAGTACGGGAATGGAGACCACCGCGCTGGCCGGAGTGCCAGTGAGAGTCTTCGCGGGCACGGTGAAGTCGATGCCGTTGCCGGCCGCGCGCGAGCCGTCATGGTGGTCGTCGCCGTGCGCGTCCTCTTCTTCTTCCTGGTACTGGAAGCTGCCCGTGCCCAGCAGGCGGCCGTCGGCGTCGTAGTAAGCGGCACGCAGTTCCAAGGCGAGGACGTCACTGACATCAGAGGTGATGGCCACATGACCGGTGACAGTCGGCTTCTTCGTGAGGGCAAGACCGGTGACACGTACCCGGTCGGTGAACGGTCCCTCCTCGATACGGACTTCGCCCCGCTTTGGCAGTGAGGTGAGTGTGAGAGCCGGGGCAGGGGCGGAACGCGGGGTGGGCAGGGCGGCCGGAGTGAGCGTCGGCGATGGCTTCGCATCGGCGCGGTCGGCGTCCGCGGCGGTGCTGCAGCCGGTGAGGGCCGCCAGCATGACGGCGCCCAGTGTGGCGAACGCCTGAGAGCGGGTGGGGTGTCTCATCGTCGTACTCCAGATGCATCCGGTGCCGGGACCGGGAGGGGGAAACCCTCTCGGCCCCGGCCTCAAAGAGGTCAGCCGTGACGGGGCGCGGTGCCGAACAGCGAGCGGTACAGCTTTCCGTACAGCTCGGTGTTGTTCTGGCTGGCGGCGAAGGCGCTGCCGTTCGGACCGTAGGCGTAGACGGGCACGTCGGCGCCGGTGTGGTTGCCGGACAGGTAGGTCAGCCAGAGGCTGGCGTCTTCGCTGCCGTCTTTCACACCCTTCGGGTCGTCGGGCGTACGGAACGTGGCGGGCGCGAAGTTCTTCGCGTCGCCGGAGCCCGGGCCGTTGACGATGCCGCTGGAGCGGGCCGCATCCTTGGCGCCGGAGGACGAGCGGGACGGGGTGCTGTTGTTGGCCGGGTTGCCCGCGTCGGTGTTGGCCGGGGGCGCGACGGCCTCGGCGTTGGTGTAGGTGCCCTTCTCGATGATGTTGAAGCCGGCGCACTCGTGGTCGGCCGTGACGACGACCAGAGTGTGGCCGTCCTTCTTCGCGAAGTCATACGCCGCCTTGACCGCGTCGTCGAACGCCTTGACCTCGGCGAGCGTCTGGGCGGCGTCGTTGGCGTGCGAGCGCTTGTCGATCTGGGCGCCCTCGACCTGGAGCAGGAAGCCCTTCTTCGAGCGGCCGTTCAGCAGCGAAAGGGACTTCTTGGTCATGTCCGCCAGTGTCGGCTCCTGCTTCTGCGGAGCGTCCGCGGGCAAGGAGGCCTTCGCCTGCTCGACGCTCAGGTTGCCCCGGTTGAACAGGCCGATGACCTTCTTGCCCCGGCCTTGTCGAGGTCGGTCTTGGTGGCGACCTTCTGGCTGGCGGCGGTCTGCGCCGGCAGCGACGGGTCGCCGAAGCTGCCGAGCACCTGATAGCCCTGCGCCTGCAACGCCCTCTGGTCGTCCGGCTCGAAGCGGGCGAGACCGCCGCCGAGAATCACGTCCGCCGTGCCGTTGCGGGCGATCTGCTCGGCGATCGGCGTGATCAGTGTCTTGTCCTTGGGGGCCGGCTCATATGTGCCGTCGGCCTTCTTGGGCAGGCAGGCGGCGTCGGAGTAGACCGGGCCCTGGCAGCCGCGCAGCAGCGCGTGGCTGAACTGGGCCGCCGGAGTGGCGTCGGTGATCTCGGCAGTGGAGACGTTTCCCGTGGCGAAGCCGGCAACAGGTATCGGCGGAACGTCTTCGACGGCGAGATGCTGACGCGCTGCGAAGAGATCATGCGGAACGTCTGCACCGACTTCGGTGCGGACCTGATCGAGTTCAACGGCGAAGAGGACCACGTCCATCTGCTGGTGCACTATCCGCCGAAAGTCGCCCTGTCGAACCTGGTGAACAGTCTCAAGGGCGTCTCCTCGCGCTACCTGCGCGCCGAGTTCACCGGCCGCGTGAACCGGGCCACCATGCACGGCCGCTTCTGGTCCGGCTCCTACTTCGCCGGATCCTGCGGCGGCGCACCACTCCAAGTAGTCAAGGACTACA
>NZ_JBEOVN010000114.1:0-23435 GCF_040295565.1 Streptomyces sp. NPDC002785
CGGTGGAGCCATGAATCCCACCGCAAGACCGCACGAGCCCGCACCGTCGAGGACCTCATCGCAGCGTAACCAACCGGCCACCCGACAGGCTCTAACACGTCCGCTCGTCCCGCGGGCGGTGCACCGAAAGCCGGGTGCCTGCCCACGCTTGTCGGACCCGCCGCGGGAAAGGTGTGCCAACCGGGCGGCCACCCCGTCGATACGGCCTCGGGGCTCCCTCGCCCCATCCCGTCCGCCCGAGCGGTGGCAGACGCAGGCTGACCGGCCGGCTCACGGCACCCTCCCCCAGCACTGCCGCGCAGCTCGCGCTCACCCTGGGCATCGACGACCGCGACGACCTCTCCCCCGCCACCGCCCCCACCTTGCTCGTCGCCGCCGCAGGGGACCGGTTTTGTGGCACCGGAGCTCTTGTGGAACCAACGGACGGCATGCAGGGCGCACGGCTGGCCGCAGTCGAAGGCGGACACGCGGCGCCCCCGGAGGAGCCGGGGCGAACTCCGAAAATCCTCACCGGGTTCCGCCATGACGTCCATCGATCACCCCCGACAGCTCCCGCACCGCCGCCACCAAGCGGCCAGCAGGCCACAGGCAGCAGCCCCTGTCGACCATCCCAAGTCCCCGCCGCCCTCCCGATCAACGTTGACCCTCCGGAGAAGTCCCGGCATCCGGCTGTGTGCATTACGTCGTCGACCACTGCCGAGTGCCCGCACTCTTCGACGCACTGGACGCCGTGGTCGAAGCGGGTGTTGCAGGCGACGCAAGCACCTGAAATCCGGCAGCTCAGGCTTGACGAGTGACATAGAGGCACCATCCCCGGCCCGCCGTCCCCCCGGAAAACACACCGGCCAGGCCCACGCCAGCACCCACACAACAAAAGAACCGACCCGCCGGGGGGCCGATCCGGCCCCGGACTGGTCCCCTGGGGCACCTACGGGCGGGCCCGTGCGGCTCGCCCGTACACCGTGCCGTCAGCGGCTCAGAAGGCGGCACAGCCAGCGGAACCGGGCGTGACGGGCATCCCTTGCGATGTTGGTGTGAGGTGCCAGTTGATCGAAGCCGTGGAATCCGCCGGCCCAGACGTGCAGTTCGGCGTCACCGCCCGCTTGCCAGATACGCGTCGCGTACAGGACGTTCTCGTCGCGGAAGGTCTCCGCGGCACCGACGTCGACATAGGCGGGGGGCAGCCCCGAGAGGTCCGCCGCGCGGGCCGCAGCGGCGTACACGGAGACGTGTGCGCTCCCCCTGGCCTCACCGAGGAGAGAGGCCCAGCCCAGATCGTTGGCGTGCCGATCCCATACTCCGCGGCCCGCCATCTGGTGGGCGGAAAGGCTGTCGTTGTGGTCGTCGAGCATCGGACACATCATCAGCTGACCTATGAGCCGGGGACCTTGACGGTCCCGTGCCATCAGCGCGAGTGCAGCGGCAAGACCCCCGCCTGCGCTACCACCCACGATGACGATGCGCTGCGGATCCCCGCCGAGGGCTGCGGCATGGCGGGAGATCCACACCAGCCCGGCGTAACAGTCCTCGATCGACGCCGGGTACGGGAACTCCGGGGCCAGTCGGTAGTCGACGGAGACGACGACGAGTTCGAGAGGTTCGGCCCACTCCCGCAATATCGTCTCCATCCCGGTCCGGCTGGTTCCGCTGATCAGGCCTCCGCCGTGCATGTGGTAAATGACCGGTGCACCTTCGTACAATCCGGCGGGCCGTGCGACGAGCAGTGACACGTCCGGCGCCCCGGCCGGGCCGGGCACCAGTCGTTCGTGGATTTCGAACCTGCCCCGGTCGCGCAGCTCGTCGAGTGTCGGGTCCGCTGTCGCGAGGTGCGTGCGCCATCGGGGAATCTGGTCGGCCGACGCGGGCGCGTTCTCGTGCGGGGGTCCCAGTTTCTCCAGGGTGGGGTGCAGTTCCGGGTCGAAGGGCACGGGCGGGACCGTGTGCTGATTTTGGTCACGATGGTTGTTCATACGTCCTCCAGGACTGCGGGGCGAGTATCACGGGCGCCGGGGCGGGGCATGGACCACCGGCGGCCGTTGTGCTGTGTGTGATGCGGACGGCCGACGCCGGGACGGAGGCGCGCGCCTCCGGTCGTCGTACCGATGCCCCGTTCCGCGCTTCAGCCGGTTGCCGTCCGACGAGACTCTGACCGGCCCGGCCGTCCGATCTGCAGCAGTCGGTCCTCGGTGGGACTCATCGGCGGAAGAACGGTGAGGGGGCCGCCGGGAGGGGCGGAGGCGGCGTAACGGGCGTGCAGTTGGCCGCAGGCGGCATCGATGGAGGAGCCGAGCTGGCGTCGTCTGGTGGCGTGGATGCCACGTTCGCGCAAGCCTGCGACAAACTGACTGACATGTGTCTTCGAGGGCGCCTGGTAGGCGGGATGTGCTCCCAGGGCCTGGTTGTAGCGGATCACGCTCACGTGGAAAAGTTCCGGCCGGGATCGCGACGCCACGAGTCGGGCAAGCTGATGCAGGTGGTCTTCGGTGTCGTTGACGCCGGCGATCAGCAGATACGCGAGGTAGATCTTGCGGCGTGCCGTGCCCGCGTGCTCATCCAGAATCGCCAGGTTCTCGGTGAGGGGGAATCTCCTCTCCAGCGGAATCAGTTGCGCACGTTCGTCCGTGAACGGTGAATGCACGGACAGCGTGATCGTGACCTGTGGGTATTCCTTGGTGAGCCTGGACAGATTGGGCGCGAAGCCCACAGTGGAAACGGTGATACGGCGTTGCGATAGTTCCCCGTAACCGGTTCCCGAAAGCAGGCACAGTGCATCGAACACATGCGGGTTGGCCAGTGCCTCGCCCATGCCCATGAACGCCACGCTCTCCGGCAGGGATCTGTCCGGAAGCCGCCAATGCGGATGCATGACCTGCGCGTAGATCTCGTCGGCCGTCAGGTTCCTGGCGAGGCCGACGGCGGCCGTGGCGCAGAAAGTGCAGCCCAGTCCGCATCCGGCCTGTGACGAGATACAGAGAGAAGTCCATCCGGCCCTGTAGCGGGAGAGAACGGTCTCGAAACGGGTTCCCGGATCCGACTCGAAGACGACCTTTTCGACCTGGTCCTCTGATTGGCGGGCGACCGGCACGATGGGAAGTATGCGCGGCCCGAACTTCTCGGTCAGTCCCGCCCTGAGTTTGGCGGGCAACTCGCGAACGGTGTCGAAGGTCTCGGCTTCCGCGCGGCGAAGGGCGCTCACGAACTGCCGATAGCGGAAATCGGGTGCGCCCATCGATTCGAGATGCTCCCGGATGCGCGCGAGTCGGGTACCGGGGGGAGGGTTGGCGAGTGCGACACGGGACCGTCGAGCCCGGTCACTCGATGTGTTCGCATGGTGCTGGTGCGTCATAAGGTAATGCTCACAATCTTCCACGTGATCTCTCTCCCGGCGGAACAGGCGTGGTGCTGACGAGAGACAGTCCTCGAAGGGAATGGGCGCCGTCCGACGCATGACGACGGGAACGCAGGACGGACCCGCACAAGACGGAACCGCGCAGGACGGAACCGCACAGGACGGACTGCACATTGCATTCCTCGAACGACGTCAGCCATGGCCGGTCCGATTCCGGACCGGAGGGATCACGGCTTGAAAAAATTTCTACGTCGCTGAAAGGAGTCAGTGCATGCTGCGAACGCGCCACGAGGGGAGGCTGATTCGGGGTACCGGCAGGAGGCAAAAAGGAATGTGAGACGCGCTGGGCAAAGGCGTGCCAGGGTATGCACTTCAAAGCGCGGAAGTGTGTACCGTGCGCGTAATCCACATCCTGGCCGTTGCGGACCGGAGTCAGTGGCACAGGCCGATGGCGTCGACGACGCCCGGCGGCTACGGTCTGTCAACCTCGATGAGCATGCCGGTACTTTACCACGAAAGAAATCTTGGTCCAGCGGTGAGCGTCAGCACCTCGGCGCGGGCATGGGCCGGGGTGGCGGCGAGACGGTACCCGGGTCGTCTCAGCACCGCAGCCCGGACATGCAGCCGGGCCCTCGGGCGTCCGTGCCCGCACCCAGATCCGCTCGCCCTCGTCGACCACATCTTCGACAGTCAGGGGGCCCAGACCGGAAAACACCGTATCCACAAGCTCGTTGACATCTCGCACGCGACGTCAACGAGCCAAGTCACGCTTCGCTACCACCGAATGTGAGCCAGGACCGAACATTTTACAGTCCCGCGGTGGACGGATCCTCGGCATCGGCCACAACCACGCCGTCGGACTGTGACCAATGCTGTGGCCGGAGCCGTGCCGGACAACCGTGACCGCCGAACCGGTCCGGCGAAGGGCGTACGGGCCCCGAGCTCGGGGGGGTCCCAGGCGTGTTCGGGGGCGACGGCGACACGGTCGGCGTAAGCAGTGTCGTTTCGGCGATGAAATCGCTGGACCGTACGGGTGAGTTCGTGGCTCAGAAGCTGTCGCAGACATATGCGGACTGCGTAAATCCGGGGTTGTGATCAAGAACCTCGTGTGGCGCGGCCTTCCCGCGCTCACCCTCGCAGCCCTGCCCATCCTGGCCGCCATTCCTGCCGCTGACGCCATGGAGAGCAGCCGTACCATCCAGAGCACGCAGCCCCGAGAGGCCCTGCGGAGCGACTCCCATTTCTACCCGCGCGCCACCCTCGGCCGGAACCAGGCATGGACCTCCGGCAACGGCCGTACCATCCTGCGTGTTCAGAGCGATGGCAACGTCGTCGTCTACAAGGACAACCGTCCCGCCTGGCAGGCCCCGAACGTCTACCCCAACGCCGACCACCTCGTCATGCAGGAGGACGGCAACTTCGTCATCTACAACAGGGCCGGCCAGGCCATCTGGGCCGCCGGAACCTGGCACAAGGGCCGATACCTCGCCGTCCAGGACGACGGCAACGTCGTCGTCTACAACAACGCCAACCAGCCCGTTTGGGCCACCAACACCGGCGACTGAGCAACGTTCCCGTATACGACAAGGGCCCGGACCAGTCGTCCGGGCCCTGCCTTCTCCCAATATCGTTCGCCGCTCCCGCAGATACAGCGAACTTCTCGTGGCAGAACGACTGACGTTGCGTGACGGACGACGCGCGCGCCGCGTGCAGCATCCCATTCAGGACTGTGGCCCCGACAGACGCGGAGATGATAAGCCGCCGATCACCAAAACAAGTGGGCGGATACCTGCACCCGGCTACGCCAAGGCCTGCAGGCTGCCGGCCGAGGCCCCACCGACGAGGAGCGGGAGGACTTCCTCGGCCCGAGGAAGCCCGCCCCTAGGACCGCGGTGGCGGCCCCCGGCACCGGGTTCGCAGGGACCGCCAGCAGACCTGCGGCGATCAGGAGTTCACCTGCGCCGGTCGCGCGCAGCATCGTCGTGGCCCGCTCACTGCTGCGCAGCATGCGGGCCAGCGCCGTCTTCGGCGCCTGCTGTGCAGTGCCCCGGCTGAACACCTTGACCGCTCCGGTCCACCCGAGCAGGCCTGCGAGGACCAGCGGGACGAGGCTCGTTGTCAGTGACAGCATCTCTTCCTCTCTCTGTGTCCTTGGGCCTGCATCAGTGCCCGACGGAGATGCGGACGACGTCCACCGAGTTGTCGGACGGCCGTCAGGCACCGAGGACCTGGGCGCTCTGCCCGATGCGCAGCCGGGACAGGTCGGACGTCAGTGCGCGGCCGGCGTAGGAGGCGCTGGCGTCCGGGGCGACATGGCCGACCAGTTCGTGCTGCCCGTGGGCGAGGTGCAGTCGGTTCTTCGCGATACCTCGAATCTGCGTGTCCAGATTCACGATGTTCACCCAGACCGCGTCGGCGGCCACGGTGCCGTCGGGCATCTTGACGCCGCGTGCGTAGAGCCCGTCGCCGACGTCGATCACTTCGGCCGTGGTGGCGCGCACTTTCCACACGCTGGTTACGTTGGTCATCTGCACCCGGGAGTGACCGCCGTTGGATCCGGCCACCTCCAGGATGCTGCCGGTAATGCCCGTGATGCGGCCCTCCACAAAAGTGGACTTGGCTATCGCGGGGTCGAGCGAGGGTTCCACGGCGAAAGCGGCCTCGGCGTCGAGGCCGCCGAGCGCGGTCGCGCCGATGATGGTCGCGCCGCCGAGGACGGCGTTGGTGAGGAAGCGCCGGCGGCGCATCCCGTCGGCCCGGTCGTGTCGTACGGTCATGCCGGTGCTCCTCACTCGTAGATGTAGACCGGCAGCTTGCCCGAGCTCAGATTGCCGATCGCCGAGAAGGCGGCCGGGGTCAGGTCGAGGACGCGGTTGGTGCGGCACGTGCCATTGCAGCAAGTCGCCTCGCCGCACCATTCCTTGGTGCGCGGGCCGCAGTCGTTGATCGTGATGCACACCGTCGCGCCCGAGCACTGGTGCTTGACGTTCATCACCGCGCCGCAGCCGCGTCTGGGTATGTTCTCGCCACAGAGATCGGGCCGGGTGATGTTCCAGCACGCCTGTGAGGCGTTGGGCCACGCGCCGTGGTGTGCGCTGGACTGGCAGTTGCCGCAGGCGCCGCCGCCGGCACTGGAGCATGGCCCCCAGGCGTTGCCGCAGCAGAACCAGCTGGTTTCGCCGGCCCACAGGCTGGTTGATCCGCAAGCCATCATGTTGCCTTTCTCGGAGATTGACGTAGACATGACAATTCTGGAACCAGCCGCCGACCCCTTGCAGCAAGGGGGACGCCCACGTTCCAGCCGAGGATGGTTGTTCGTGCGAAGCAACTCAATGATGCGCGTAGACAAGCCCGTTGTATAGACGGCCGCGTTCCGTGTGGTCGAGCACCTCGCTCCGCATCGATCGATGGGGCGAGGTTGACCGCGCGGCACGCCAACTCCCGAGAGCACCAGGCTCCTTCAACCGGTGAGGGGCGCCGGGCACCACAGCCAGTCGGCTTTCGCAGCGCAGCAGTGCCCGGCCTGCCGGTTGAGTTCCAGCACCGTCTCGCCTTCGGCGGCGGGCGGGGTCCGGCCGGATCGGGGTACGGTACCGCCGCCCGAGACGACCGCCCCGGCCGGGGAGTCCGGCGGCTGCCCGGCAGGGCTGCGGCCGCGCCCGTACTTGTTCCGGCGCCGAAGTAACCCGACCGCAAGGTGCCCGGGCCGTTAGCGTGTCTGGATCCCATCCGTGAACCTGCGTCATTCAGTCCGCGCGATCATCCTCAGTGAGGACGACTGCATCCTTCTCTGCCGGTTCGCGATTCCAGAGCCGGTGGGAACGGTGGTGTGGGCAGCTCCCGGTGGAGGGATCGAGCAGGACGAGACGCCCGCTTGCCGCACTGCGTCGCGAGCTGCGGGAGGAAGTGGGCCTCGCGGTCAGGAGCGATCCGCCGCACGTGTGGCACCAGGAAGTCGTGGCCCCTCGGCATGCCGCGGGCTACGACGGCGTCATTAACGACTATTTCCTCGTACGCACCGCCAGGTTCAATCCACGCGGGACGCTGTCCGACGACGAACTCGCCGCAGAGAACATCAGCAGTCTGAAGTGGTGGCACCCGCGCGAAGTCGCCAGTTATGACGGTCCGGATCTGTTCTCGCCTCGCGACCTTGCGACTGCTCTCACTGCATTGATCACCTCTGGTGTTCCAGCCAAGCCACTGCTGCTCGGGCTCTGAGGAGCCAGCCCGCATGCCCGGCCGCGGCCGGCTCACCGACCTGCCCGGCGCAGTCCTCGTCGGCGAGCGACAGCAGGACGGTGGTCTGCGGCACGCGGGCAGCCTCGGCACCGGGTGGAGCGACAGAGAACACACCGTACTCGCCGGCCTGCTTCAAGCTGCCACAGCCGACCACTGCCCATTCGACACGGTGCCCGCAGTGACCGGAGCACGATGGGTGCTGCCCCGTCTGGCCGGCGAGGTCCGCTACGCGACCTGAACCCTGACAGGACTGCTACGACACCCCTCCTGGCACCGGCTGCGCCCCGACCTGGCGCCGGACGGCATCACGTGACAGGCCAACAGCCGTCCCGGCACGTCACAAAGCCTGCCCGGTGCGCGACGGCGCCAGGCCCGTATGTCCCGTCTCACGGGGATCTTGCCGCTGTCTCACCTGACGTTCTCCGATTCGCACGCGAGGGACAAGGCCATGTGAGACAGCCGGTCGCAGGGAGCACAAGATTTCCCGGATAGAGCTCGGTACGACGGGGAGTACACCTCAGGGAAGCACGCGGCAGAGGCCGCCCAGTGCCAAGTCCGGTAGGAGGGGCCGTGGCCCATGGAACGGGTGGGAGATGGTGAGCGCGCGGCAGTGGCTTCGCCGGTTCGGTGCGTGGGCGCGCGTCGCCGGGAAGGTCGCGGGCGTGGTGGCCGTGACGACTGGTATGACGTTATTCGTCGTCCTCGGGTACGGGTTCGTCCGTAAAGGACTCGACGGGCTGAACGAGGCCTCCGCAGTCGCCGCGCATGAACGGTCGGTCGACGGGGTCGTCCTGGCGAAGGACAAGGTGACCGGGCCCCAGGGAAGCCGCTTCGAGAGGATCGAAGTTCGTTTCACCACGGCCGCCGGGACGCCCTACCAGTTCTGGGAAGGCGGCGATGCGGACGTCGGCGACACGATCCGCGTCCGCTACGAGTCGGGGCATCCCGAGACGGCGAGCACCCACTCCGTGACAAGCAACAAGATGATGTACGGCATGCTGGCCTTCGTCGGGCTCGCGCTCATGATCCTCATGCCGCTACTGGTACTCAGGCTCGGCTGGGAAGGTCTCCGCGACATTCGGCGGGCGGTGCGGAAACGGTCGGCGGTGGGATGACGGTGCCGTCCTGCCCGCGTCGACACCACCCTGCGGAACTCCGGGCAGTGGAAGCTGGGCCTCGGGTGCGGCCGGCCTTCTGTCAGGGCTCGCATCGCCTCGCCCCCGGCAAGTGCGTCATCCTCGGACCAGATCACTCGAACCTGACCATTCACTCGAAGCCGCACCTCCTCCGTTTTCTTGAGTCATCGCCCCGGAAAACGTGTGTGCGTACGGGATCTCGGCCGTGCCAGGATGGCGTCGGGAAGCGAGGTCTCATGGACGAGTTGAGGCGATTCCGCCTGGCGCTGGTCGCGTGGGCGGCCTGCGGAGCGGAGGCGGGTGCGGCCGCCTCGGTGGCGCGGGAGCTGGCCGGAGGCGGTGTGCGGACGATCGTGCTCGTCGAGGGGAGCAGTGATCAGGTCGCGCTCGAAGCGCTGGCCACGCGCTACGGCCGCGACCTCGGTGCAGAGGGCGTCGCGGTGGTACCGCTCGGAGGTGCGACGAGCATCGGACGTTTCCTGGATGTGTGCGGTCCTCCAGGGCTCGGCCTCCCGCTGGCCGGTCTCTGCGACATCGGCGAGGAGCGGCATTTCCGGCGTCACCTTGAGCGGGTCGGGCTCGGGTCCGGTCTCATGCACGCCGAACTGGAGACACTCGGGTTCCATGTGTGCGTCGCCGACCTGGAGGACGAGCTGATCCGCGCTGTCGGGGCCGAGGGCGTGCAGCAGGTGATCGAGGCCCAGGGCGAGATGCGCCCCTTCCGCACTTTCCAGGGCCAGCCGGCACAGCGGGAACAGCCCGTGACCAGCCTCTTGACGTCGTGTCCTTCTTGGATCAGTTCGACCTGACCGCGGCCGAATCTGTGCGATTGGCGGAGTGTCGGCGGCTCCTCTCCCTCGTGTGGCTTTTCCTTTTGACGTTCGACGAGGGTCAGAGGCATCCGAGAAATCCGCCACGCACCGCGGAGCGGCAGGCTGGACGCTTGGCTGCTCAGCTTGAGTGAAACGCGTGCCCGCCCTGGCACTCGGCGATTGACGATTGCGGGCTTCATCGTGCTTGTCCGGGATTGATCGGCATCCCCAAAGTGACCGGGGTGCGGTTGCGCGTTCGGAGTGGGTCGAGCGAGGCGAGTTTGTAAGATCGCGCCGTTCCTCTTCGCCCGGGTGAACAGCGACTGCGGGGCGACTGCCTCTCCACCAACGCAACGGCCGGCCCCGCCCCAGGCGGGGCCGGCCGTCGTTGAAGGTGCCTCCCACTACCGCGAGTCGCTGCGGCCGGGCCAACCCTCGCGGGATCGGGCTGATGCTGCACGCGGTTGATCCGCTACGGCCGTACCGCCACCGCATCAACCTCGAACAGCATCCCCGGCAGCGCGAGCGAGGCCACGCCGCTCAGTGTCTGGGCCGGCAGCCTTTCGCCAAAATGGGCGTGTAGCGCCTTGCCGAGGATCTCCAGCTTGTCGAGGTCGTGGTCGACGATGAAGGTACCGAGGCGGACCACGTGCTCGTATCCAAGGCCGGCCCCCTCCAGCGCCGACCGCAGCCGGTCGAACGCCAGGTCCACCTGGGTCGCGAAATCACCGGGCACAGGGGCACCGGTGGCGTCGGAGGCGTACTGGCCGCCGATGAAGACGGGTTCGCCGGGCGCCGAGACAACATGGCTGTAGCCAAAGGGTGTCGGGTCATGGAGGACGGCTGGGTTGGTGATCGTGCGCTGATCGGTCGTCATGTCTGTTTCAACATCGCACCGCCCTGCCTATTCCATCGGGATCGAGGCAGGTGGGGAGGGATCCGTCCGTCTCCCTGAGAGACGGCCGTGGCTCCGTAGTTGACGAGGAGCGACTCGCACGGAGGCGAGCACGTCGTTGGGCGCCGGGGCACTGTCCCGCCTGACCGGCCTGGTGGTCCTCGCGGGTGTGCCCCGCTCAGGGAGGGGCACAGCCGTGTCTCCACCAGCAACGCAGCCTGGTCCGGCACTCTGGGCCCATGACCGACGTCTTTGAGCACGCCCCGCAGGTCTGGAATGCCGCGCAGCTCCGCGACGCACTCGCACGATCCACCGCGCCTGGGACGGCACCTACGGCGTCCCGAGGATCATCGCTGAGCTCTGCGAGGACGGGCGGGCGGATCAATCACAAGCGCGTCGCCCGCCTCGTGCGCCGGACCGGGATCGCGGGGCTGTGGCTGCGCAGGAAGCACCGCACCACCACCGCGGACCCGGCCGCCGCGAAGGCAACGGACCTCATCCGGAGGGCCTATCCCCCGCCGCGTCCCTGCGCACGGTCCAGCCAAGGGCCGAACTCGCTCTCCATGACCAGCCGGCCGAGTTTGCGGTACTCCTGGAGCACAGCCGAGACGATCTGCTCCATACCGAGCGGTCCCCCCGATTCCGCCGCCTGATAAGCGGCGGTCACCGCGCAGGCGCGGATCGATCCTCCCGCCAGCTCGAAGCGTCGCGCGCAGAATTCCAGGTCGAGGTCTGCGTCGCGCGGGATCGCTGTCCCGAGGGAGCGGTCCCACAGGGCCAGTCGCTGCTGGGCGTCCGGCATGGGGAACTCCGCGATCACGTCGAGGCGGCGGGTGAAAGCCTCGTCGAGATTGGCCCGCAAGTTGGTGGTGAGCACCGCGATCCCGTCGAAGGATTCGATCCGCTGCAGCAGATAGGCCGACTCCACATTGGCGTGGCGGTCCTGAGCGTCCTTGACCTGCGAGCGCTTCCCGAAGATGGCGTCCGCCTCGTCGAACAGCAGGATGCCGTTGACGTCCGCCGCCTCGACGAAGATTCTTTCGAGGTTCTTCTCGGTCTCGCCGATGTACTTGTCCACCACGATGGACAGGTCCACGACGTAGAGGTCCATGCCGAGCTCCGAGGCCACCACTTCGGCGGACATGGTCTTCCCGGTGCCCGACTCGCCGGCGAACAACGCGATGACCCCTCGCCCCCGGCCTCCGCCGGGCCGCATCCGCCACTGGCCGAGCACCTGCTCGCGGTGGCGTGCGCGCAGGGCGAGTTCGGACAGCTGCCGGCGGGTCGCAGCGGGCAGGACGAGGTCGTCCCAGCCCACGGTCGGCTCGATGCGGCGGGCGAGCCGTTCGAGCCCCGCGCCGTTCTGGGCCCGGACCGCCCCGCGCAGGTCCTGCGGGTCCACCGGACGCTCCTGCGCGACCGCCAGCCGGGAGGCGACGGTCGCGGCCCTGCGCAGCTGCTCGGAGTCGAGTCGGTAGGACGTGACGGCCGCCGCGAGTTCCTCGGCTGCCCGCACGTTCTCAGGAGACAGCCCGACCGCAGTGGCGGCCCCGGCGAGCGCCCGGCTCCACTGCCGTGCCGCGCCTGCGGGACCGGCGGGCAGGACACGGACCGGAACGGGGCTCTCCCTGCTCCAGCGGGGGTCCCATTCCTTCTTCCCGTACGCGATCAGCGGCGTGCCGCTGATCGCCGCGCAGAGGCTGCCGAGCAGTCCGGCTCCCTCGGGGCGCTCGGGCGCGAGCCCTTCGACCGGCCCGAGGACGACACCGCCTCCGCTCAGCCGGGCCTCGGCCGCCAGGGTCCGGACGAGCTCCGCCGGTTGCGGGGCGCCGACGAGCGCCACGACGTCGACCAGCAGCGGGCGCCGTCCCGCGGCGAGCAGCGCCCGCACGGCAAGTCCGCCGGGGTCGCCTCCCCGGTCCAGCAGATGCACCAGGCCGCTGCCCGTGCCCAGCGCCGCCGCGACCCGCAGTGCCTCGGGCTCCGGGTCCGGCTCGTCCTCGGCACCGGCCACCCGGACCAGTCCGCGCAGCCTCCCGTCGGGTTCGTCGTCGCCGAGCAGGTGGGCGGTGACCCGGTCCGGTACCCACAGCACGCGTGAGAGCAGCGGACGGTCGGCCTCCAGGACCGTCAGCAGTCCGCCCGCGACCAGCGGGGCGGACGGCGAGAACCGGAAGCGGCCGGTGCTCGCGGCGGGCAGCCCGCAGAGTTCGAGTGCCAGGCCGATGGTCGGCCTGCGCCGGTTGAGGTCGTCGTTGAGGTAGCCGTAGAGCCGCTCGAACCGGATGTCGATGTCCGGCGCCATCGCGACCATCAGCAGGTCGACGTCGAGCGGTGTCAGACCGAAGTCCTCGGCGAGCCGGCGGATCCGGATCCCGGACCGCGGATGCGGCGAGGGCTCGGACGCGTACTCCGGCACGGGCCCGAACGCGTCGCGGGCCGCCAGGATCCGTTCGGCCCCCTCGGGGGTGAGGTACTGCCCCCGGTAGGGATCGTCCGGTTGCGGGTCGACGGCCCGCCGGACCGCGACGGCGTTCCTGACCCGCTGCTCGACGTGGATCAACCGCTCCCAGAGTTCCTCGACGGCCGTCGGGGCGCCGGGCAGTTCGCGGGCGGTCCGGGTGTCCTGTGCCGTGGTCATCGAGCCGCACTCCCGCGCCTGCGCCGACCGGGCGGCAGTTGCCGTTCGCGTTCCGCGGCGAAGCCCTGCTCACCGGGATCGGACGCCCCGTCGTAGCGCAGCCGGCGCCCCGGGCCCGCCCCGTCGCCGTCCCGTGCGGGCGCGGCCCGCACCACCAGCCCTTCGGTGACCGGCGGGCCGGCGGACGTCCGTTCGCCTGCCAGCGGTGCCCGCACCCGCAGGTCGATCGCGGCCTTGAGCTCGCCGCCGAGCGCGGACCACACGTCGGCGGTGGACTGCCGGTCGGTGCCCGAGCCCGCCGCCTCGATCTCGACGGTCAGCCCCAGTTCGGCGAGGCTGCCGGTGAGCGTCCGGGCGGGCAGCACGTCCGACCGTACGAGGCAGCGCAACACCTCGGAGAGCAGCCGGTGTTCGTCCTGCGGACGGTTGGTCCAGGCGGTCACCAGGTAGGTCAGCTCGAACCAGCGCGGCGGGGTCCGCCGGCCGGCCACCATTCCCCGGTCGTCGTGCTCCTCGGTGGTGCCGGTGCGGCGCCGGGTCGCGTCCTCGCGGATGCCGTGCAGGAAGACGCTGACCGTGGGTGCGTTGCGCCGGGCGGACCAGTCCTTCGTCGGCGCGTCGAAGACCAGGTCGACACCGCTCTCCTGGAGACCCGCTTCGACCAGCAACAGCCGCAGTGCCTCGTCGACTTCGTGGATCACCGGCGCCCCACCTCGTCCGGCGGGACGATGGTGCCGCCGACCACCAGGAAGGGTGTGGTGACCGGGCTGAACCCGGGTCCCGTGGCGGTGATGGTGCGCGGTCCCGTCCGGTCCTTCACCAGGATCAGCAGCTGCGCGATGAACGTACGGTCCGCGCGCGGGACGGTGGGCGGTGCGGTCGCCGTGATCCCCGGTTTCCAGGTGAGCCTCACCGGGGCCCCCGGCGGGAAGTCCTTGCCCCGTACGGAGGTGACGAACCCCGGTTTGCCGACAGCGGGCACCGCGACGATGCGGGGCTGGAGAATGCGCAGCGGGGTCCTGGCGACGTTGTCGCGGGTGTCGGCGTCGGTACCGGTCGTGGTCAGCGTGCCGGTGATGGTCGTCCTCAGTGCCCGGTCGGGCGCGAGCACGACCCGGACCACCGTGGAGGCTCCCGGAGCCAGGTCGGGCAGCGTGCACACCCTGGCCGTGCAGCCCGCCGGAAGCGGGCCCGCCGGGATGCGTGCGGGCAGGCCGAGCTTCAGCCGCAGGCCGGTGGCGAGGGCGTTCCGTCCGTTGCGCACGGTGTACGTCACCACCACCCGGCCGCCGACGAAGCCGGGGCTGGGCTGGGCCCGCACGACGACGCCGGGTCCCGCCTCGGGCTCGGGCGGCAGGGGGGCCGGGGGCCGGGGCGGCGAGGTCGGGGGCCGGGGCGGCGAGGTCGTGGGGGTCGGGGTGGGGGTGGGCGCCGGCGCGTCCCGGACCGGGACGACGGTCCCGGTGGCGTTGTCCGTGGGGTTCGGGTCCAGTACGGCGCCGGTGACCGACCAGCCGATCCGCTGATCCCCCGTGGTCACCCCGGTCAGCCGGACGGTGACGTCCACGCTCTCCCCGGGCCGGAGCACGCCCAGGTCGCACTGCGGCGACCCGGTGGAGCAGGACCCGGTCGGGGTGGTGATCCCGTCCAGGCGCACGCCGGACGGCGGGTCGACGGTGAACGTGGTGCCGGGCGAGTGCGCGGGGCCCCGGTTGGTGACGGTGACCGTCACCGAAGCGGAGGAACCGACCTCCACCGCGGGTCCGGTGGACGGCGCGGTCAGCGACAGGTCGACCGACTGCTGGAAGGCCGGCTCCTTCTGACGTCCGGTCAGCCGCTCGCCGAACGGCGTCAGGGTGCCGGAGGAGAGGTCCAGCACGGACAGCTGCTCCGGGGAGCCCGGTCCGGACGCCCGGCGCGAACTCATCACCAGCCGCCCGCCGTCCGGCGACCAGGCCACGTCACGGGGCTGGAAGGGGCCGGTCGGTGAGGTGTCCGGGAAGTCCTGGTGGCAGGCGTCGGGGTTGTCGCGCTGGGCGGACGGGAGCACCACCCGGCACTCGTCACCGTTCAGCGAGGTGACCACGATTCCGCCGCGCCCGCTGCCCTGGTCGTTGCCGCCGTCCTTCCGGTTGAAGGCGATGGTGGTGCCGTCGGGGGAGAAGGCGGGGCTGTCGTCCATCTTCTTGCACTCACCCGGGCAGATCGTGGCGCTGAGGTCCCGCTGCTGGTCGAGCGCGGCCACCGGCACGGTCCAGATGTGCTTGATGCCGCCCAGACCCCGGATCACATGGTTGCGGGTGAAGGCGAGGGTGGTGCCGTCCGGCGACCAGGCCGGCTGCGCGTCCTGCCCCGCCAACTGCCCCGCCGGGGGATCGACCTTGCCGGTGATCCCGCCCGTGGCGACGTCCGCGATGAGGATGCTGCTCGATCCCGCTTTCTCGCCGACCCCACCGGGCGAGGTTCTGGTGAACGCCAGTTTGGTGCCGTCCGGCGAGAACGCGGGGTCGGTGTCCCAGTCACGGGGACCGCGTCCGGCGAGCGGCATCGCCTTCTCGTGGGTGCCGTCGGCGTCGGCCAGCCAGATCTGCTCGAAGCGTGCGTCTTTGGGACCCTCGAAGCGGGTCACGACGATGCGGCGGCCGTCCGGTGTGTAGCTCTGCCGCTCGGTCCACGGATCGTACGGGGCCTGCGGGTTGAACAGCGGGTCCTTGTCGGGGTCGGTGTTGGTAGCGGCGTCGGGGTCCTCCCGCAGGATGAGAAGCCCGAGGTCCCGCGGGTCGGAACCGTCCTGCCGGACGTCCTGGAGCGTCACGTCGACCGCCTCGCGCGGCGTTCGCCGGGTCACAATGACGGCCCCGGTGTCCAAGGGGCCGGTCCAGGTGGGCGATTCGAGCGCGCGGTCCTCGTCGAGTGCAATCGTCGGCTCGGTCGGGTCGAAGGCGGTCGTCCGGTAGACACGGTCGTATTCGCACCCGCAGGGGGCTCCGGGGCCGAGGAAGAGCAGGCCCTTCCCGTCCGCCAGCCAGGCGGCCGAGCGGGCGCGCCAGGTGACATGGGCACCGGCGAGCAGCGGGCGGTCGGTGCCGGGGCGGCCGTCGGTCACCCTCAGCTGCGGCTGCGCGCCGGCCTTCGCGGTGAGGGTGTACGCGACCTGGGCGCGGTGGGCGTCGTCGTCCACCGGGTTCCACGCCGGTTCGGTCGCGTCACCGGCCTCTTCGTTGATGGCCCTTGCCGAGCCGCCGGACACGGCCCGTTCGTAGATGAGCCCAGTACTCCCGGGGCCGGAGTCGCAGGAGTACGCGATGCGCGTGCCGTCCGGGGAGAAGGTCGGGGAGGTCTCGTTGTTGCGAGTGTCTGTCAGCCGCCGCAGGCCGGCACCGTCGACGCCGACGGTCCACAGCTCGCGCTGAACCAAGCCGTCCGGCCCCTGCTCTGCGGAGTCGAACACCACGGTCCGTCCGTCCGGGGAGAGTTCGGGGTGCGCGGCGTCCCGGTCGCTGGTGAGCTTGCGTACCGCTCCGTCCGCCTCGCGCACGTACACCTGCGGCCGTGCACTGTCGCGCAGGCTGGTGAAGACCATCAAGTCGCCGCGCACGAACGGGTCCTGGTCGTAGTGGGCCGGTCCCGTCCCGAACAGCGGCTCGGTGGTGGACGTATGGGTGGCCCGGCCGAGGCTGCGGTGCTCGGTCCCGGCGTAGGTGATGCGCCCGGCGTCGACCGGGGCCTCGTCCGCCGCGGCGGCGAGTCTCGGCGCACCCTGCGGCGCGGATGCGGAGCCCGCCACAAGAAGCGGTGCCAACAGCACCACCGCGCCCGCCAGTCGGTGCAGCCGGGTTTGCCTCGCCGGGCCAGCAGTGCCGGTCACGGCCCACCTCACAGTCTGGTTGATGACGCTCCCCTCACCAGCATCCCGCTCGCCCGGGGCCGGGAACAGGCCCCGATTACCCGGATTGGGGGAAGGAGCCGCTGCCCTTTGCGTCCGCCTCTCCGGCTCCCCTCTCCCAGAACACCGGCGTGCTCCCCTGCGGCGGCGTCGGCACGCCGTCCGCACGGGAGCACGAAGCGGGACTCAGATGAGTCCGTGCCGCATGGCGTAGCCGACGGCGTGCGCCCGGTTGCGCAGTTCGAGCCGCGTCGCCATCTCGTGCAGCACGTTCTTGACGGTGCGTTCGGAGTACGAGGTCTTCTGCGCGATCTCCGCCGTGCCGAAGCCTTCGGACACCAGCCGGATCATCTCCGCCTCCCGTGCCGTGAGGGTGGAGAACGAGAGCCCCCGGGGGTCGAGGACCGCGCGCTGGAGGCTGCTGACGTGGTCGAGGAGCTTTCCGAGCAGATCGCCCGGGAGTACGCCTTCGCCGTTGGCTATCGCCGTCACCAGGTGGACGAGACGGTCCTGGTCGGCCTCCCCGCGCCTGAGCACGGCGGCCACACCGCACTCGATCAGGGTCTGGAGCGCGCCCGCTTCGAAGAAGCCGACAACAAGTCCGGTGCGGGTCGCGGTGTTGCGTTGGAGACGGGACAGGAGCCGGACGGTGGGCTCGTCCACCATGTCCACCACCACTAAGGAGACCTGGGCCCGGTCGGCCTCGGACTCCGCTGTCAGTTCTATCTCGGGACGCGGGCGTAACTGGTGGATCACGCCGGTCCGAAGGATCAGATCCTCCGCGTACACCGCTACGGAGACTCTGCCCGACGGGGCCTTCCTCGCGCTGCGCTGGGCGGAGCGTTCCGAAGGAGTGGGCCTGCGGAACTGCCCGTGCGCCGCCGCTTCGTTCTTCACGTCTGTCGTCGTCATCGTTCTGTGCTCGTCTTCCCTCAGGTGTTACTAATCGATATGCCGGTTGCCTTCCCGTTCACGCCGGGTTCCGTCAGGGGGACCTGGCGCGGGAAAGGGGCTCGGGGACACCGTGCCGCCCGGCCGCCGGGGCACAAGCCCTGCCCGTTTGTTGCCCTCGCATCTCTGCTGTGCCCCCGTGTCCGCGGCTTAACGTCGCATCGTGACCACATCTGCCGAATTCGAAATGTCCACGGTGACGGTGTCGCCCGGCGCCGAGGCGACGACGGCCCTGACCGTGCGCAACGACGGTGACATCGTCGAGGCCTACACGCTCGAAGTGGTCGGCGACTGCGCCGCGTGGAGCACCGTGGAGCCGGCGCGTGTCTCGCTCTATCCGGGCACTTCCGAGGTGGTGACCGTGCGGCTCGCGCCGCCCCGCTCCCCCGAGGTCCGGGCCGGCGAGACGCCCCTGGGGGTACGCGTCCTGCCCGCGGAGCGTCCCGAGTCGGTAGCGGTCCCCGAGGCTGCGGTGGTCGTCGAGCCCTTCCATGAGCTCCGGGCCCAGCTGGATCCCCGTCGGCGCCGCGGCTGGCTGGGCGCCCGGTTCCGGACCTCGGTGCAGAACAGGGGGAACACCCCGGTCGACGTCGCGCTCACCGGAACGCAGGCCGGGGAGGAACTCCGTCTGGCCTTCTCTCCGGGCCAACGGCGCCTGGAACCGGGCGAGTCCGCCGAGATGGGCCTGCGGGTGCGGGCCCGGAAGCTGATCTGGTTCGGCAAGCCGGCCACCTGGCCGTTCGAGGTCGAGGCCGCCGAGAGAGCCGAACGGGCGGCCGAGGGCGAGCAGCCCCGCCGGCCGGAGACGCTGTCCGGCGAGTTCGCGCAACTGCCGGTACTGCCCAAGTGGTTGCTGATCGTGCTGGCCGCGCTGCTCGCACTGCTGCTCGCGTGGTTCGCGCTGGTCCGGCCCGCAGTGCGGAGTACCGCGAAACAGGCG
This sequence comes from Streptomyces sp. NPDC002785, assembly GCF_040295565.1. Taxonomy (NCBI): domain Bacteria; kingdom Bacillati; phylum Actinomycetota; class Actinomycetes; order Kitasatosporales; family Streptomycetaceae; genus Streptomyces; species Streptomyces sp. NPDC002785. Next base: position 18,850 of record NZ_JBEOVN010000114.1, read on the forward strand.
GTGACCGAGGCCGCGGAGAAGGAGAGGCCGGACAACGGTCAGCAGGGCGCGACTTCGGGCGGCGGCTCGGGCGGTCCGGCCGGCGGTCAGGGGCAGGACGGCGGTCAGGGGACCGGTCCCGGCCAGTCCCCCGGGCCCGGCGGCTCCGGCTCGGGCGGTTCCGGCTCGACGACGGGCACGGGCTCCGGCGGCAACCAGCAGATATCGGAGACGATCGACGTGCAGACCGGGGCCGGGGCCGAGAAGAAGGGGACGTACCGGGTGCCCAGGGGGAAGGTGTTCGGCGTCACGGACATCGTGGTGGCGAACTTCCAGGGCGACGAAGGGGTGCTGACCATCACGTTCGGGAACCGGAAGGTCACCACCATCGCCCTGGAGACCTTCCGCAACCAGGACTATCACTGGGTCACCCCCATCCAGATTCCGGAGAACGCTGCGGTCACCGCTTCCGTGACATGCGACAAACCGGGCACTCCAGCTACCGGAACGCAAGCATCCGGATGCCACCAGGTACTCAATGTCAGCGGCATACTGAGCGATCTCGCACCGTAGAACAAAGCGCCGGGCCTCCCACTTCCGCCGTGCGGGACGAGAACAGCAGAAATTCCTACCCGGGGAAACCCGGCTTGCCGGTCGTTGGCGAAACCCTTTCCGCGCACGCCCCGGTGATGCGAACCCTCGGCGCCCCGCGAAACCGGCGGCGGGCGAAGAACGTCCGGTGTTCGCATGACCGCCGCCCCTCCCGCCACCTTCCGGGCAGGGCATCGCGCGAGCGCCGGTGCGGTCCGCCGGGCTCCTGCGACCGCGAGGGGCCGGCCGGTGGGATCGCGCGCGGCTCATTCTGGCCGATAGTGATCGCCCCTCAACCGGGCTCCTACCACGGGCTGTCCCGCCGGCCGTGGAGGCGGCGGGCGTCGCAGGACGGCGCATGGCACGACGGAGGAGCGGCCGCATCGGGGCGCGTGGGGCGCCATCGACAAACGCGACGATGTGCCGCAGCCGCGCTCACGCGCCCGCCGGGGATGACGGGACGGCCGTCGGCACGGACGTTCACGAGCGGTTCCGGGAGCCCCAACAGGGGTCGGCCTCGCATGCCTTCATTCACCGAGTCCGGGCATCCGCATTTCCGGCGACCAGCGCGCCGACGAACCGCCATACGCCTTCCGTGGAACCCGATTTCATTTCACGTTCACCGAATGAACCAAAAGAATTGCTTCGGGCCGGCCTCGGGAGGCCTGCCGCGAACGTCCGCGCGGGGAAGAATTCCCCGTCGCCCGGGTGCCTGGAAAGGCAGCGTCCTTGCCCCGTGTCCAGGACTCTGAGGCCTACTGCCCGCCGGGGCTGCCCGACAAGACTGGGCGTCGATCGGATGACCACCCGAAGGAGCGAGCATGCCGTCGTACCTCACCCCCGGTGTATACGTGGAGGAGGTGCAGTCCGGAGCACGGCCCATCGAGGGCGTCGGCACGGCGGTCGCAGCCTTCGTCGGTTTCGCGGAGACCGGCCCCTTCCACCGGCCGACGTTGGTGACCAGCTGGGACCAGTACGTCCAGACCTTCGGCACCTATGCGCCCGACACGTACCTGACGCTCGCGGTCCACGGATACTTCGCCAACGGCGGCGGCGCGGTCTACGTCGTGCGCGTGGGCGGCCCCGCGCAGGACTCGGCGGACGGATCCGCCACCGCGGCGGCTCCATCCGCCGCTCTCGGGGGCTTCCTGGTGTCCGCACGGCCCGGTACGAGTGGCGACCTCTCGGTGGAGGTCGCCGACGCTGAGGGGGAGAACCCTCCGGAGGAACGGTTCCGGCTGCTGGTGCGGCAGGCCGGCAAGGTGGTGGAGACCTTCGACGTCTCCACCCGCAAGAGCGTCAAGGGCTACCTGGTCACCCAGGCCCGCCAGTCCAAGCTGGTCGAGGTCGTCGAGCAGCCCGGCACGGCCCAGAGCCGCCCCGAGAACCAGATCCTCCCGCTCTCACCCGCCGCTTCCGGCCCGGGGGCCGGCGCCGCGCGCATCGACCCGGCCGAGTTCGTCGGGGACGCGTCAAAGCGCACGGGGCTCGCGGGGCTCGAAGCGATCGACGAGATCACCATGGTCGCCGTTCCGGACCTGATGAGTGCCCACCAGCGCGGGGACATCGACACCGAGGGCGTCAAGACCGTCCAGCTTGCGCTGATCTCGCACTGCGAGCAGATGGGCGACCGGGTCGCCGTGCTGGACACTCCTCCGGGCATGAACGCACAGCGGGTCCGTACCTGGCGCAACGACGACACCGGATTCGATTCGCGCTACGCGACCGTGTACTACCCGTGGATCAACGTCTTCGACCCGGCGGCCGGCCGCAACTCCCTGATGCCGCCGAGCGGTCATGTCGCCGGCGTGTGGGCGCGCAGCGACGGCGAGCGCGGCGTGCACAAGGCCCCCGCCAACGAGGTCATCCGCGGCGCGCTGGACCTGGAGATCCGTCTCAGCAAGGGCGAGCAGGACCTGCTGAACCCGATCGGCGTCAACTGCGTGCGCGCCTTCCCCGGCCGCGGCATCCGGATCTGGGGCGCCCGTACGCTCTCGTCCGACCCCGCCTGGCGCTACCTCAACGTGCGCCGCCTCTTCAACTACCTGGAGGAGTCGATCCTCCTGGGCACCCAGTGGGTGGTGTTCGAGCCGAACGACGACCGCCTGTGGTCGAGCATCCGGCGCAACGTGACCGCCTTCCTCACCGAGGAATGGCGCCGGGGCGCTCTCTTCGGCCGCACGGCCGAGGAAGCGTTCTACGTCAAGTGCGACCGCGACAACAATCCGCAGGAGTCGATCGACCTCGGCCAGGTCGTGTGCGAGATCGGCGTGGCGCCGGTGAAGCCCGCGGAGTTCGTGATCTTCCGCCTCGCGCAGTTCTCCGACAGCACCAGCCTCGTCAACGAGTGACCCGGCAGGGTCCGCAAACGGAACAGGTGACACAGAGTCATGGCAGAGGGCGACGCTCTTTCCACCCACGTCTTCGGCGTGCAGCTCGGCGGCTATCTCGTCGAGTCGATCCAGGAGGTCAGCGGTCTGACCGTCGAGGAGGAAGTCGTCGAGGTCCGTCAGGTGACCGCCGAGGGCAAGCAGATCATCCGCAAACAGCCCGGCGCCCGCCAGGCGGGTGAGGTGACGATCACCCGCGGCATCGACAAAAGCAGCGAGTTCACCAACTGGATCAAGGAGACCCTCAACAAGGGGGCCGTCGACACCGCGCGCCAGAACCTCACCATCGAGATCAAGGACTCGAAGGGCGACACGGTCCGGCGCATCCAGCTGATGCAGGGCTGGGCCAGCAAGTGGGAAGGCCCGTCGCTGAAGGCCGGCGAGTCCAGCGCGGCCACCGAGACGGTCACCATCACCTTCGAGGAGATCGTGGTCGAATGAGGCGCAGGACCGTTACGTCGGGCGGGCTCGACGAAGTCCTCGACACCCTCGCGCCCGCCCCGTCCGCCACACGCGAGGAGGCCTCCGCGCCGCCTGCGGCGCGGGCACGGGAAAGCCAGGACCTGCGGACGGAGTTCGAGTTCGAGCTGCCGCGCGGTTACGTCGACGACGAGGGCCAGGTGCACCGGCAGGGCTCGATGCGGCTCGCGACGGCACGGGACGAGCTGCGCCCGCAGATCGACCTGCGGGTGAAGGAGAACCCGGCGTACCTGAGCGTGGTGCTGCTGAGTCAGGTGATCACCCGGCTCGGCACCATCACCGATGTGCACGCCGGGGTGGTCGAGCGGATGTACGCCACCGACGTGGCGTTCCTGCAGGACTTCTACCGGCGGATCAACAGCGAGGGCCACACGCACGCCGCGGTGACGTGTCCGTTGTGCCACGGCTCGTTCGAGGTGGACCTCTCGGGTGGGCGCCTGGGGGAATCGTGACGTACGCGCTTCCCCGCTTGCGGGAGGAGATCGCGTACGTCGCCTACCACTTCCATTGGCAGCGTGAGGACATTCTCGACCTCACCCACGGCGAGCGTCAGCAGTGGGTCCGGGAGATAGCGCGGATCAACACCCGCGTCAACGAAGGCGGGTGATCGTATGGGGTTCGGCAACTGGTTCCGCCGAGCGGACCGGATGCGGTCCGACGCCCCCTCCCGGGGCGGGGACGAAGCCGGTGCCGGACCGGCGACCGGGACCGACTCGGGCACCGGCCGGACCGATCGGCGGGACGGCGACTGGGACGGCGGCTGGCGGCAGGTAGCGCCGCCGGCGGTGACCGTTGCCCGGTCCTCGATCGGGGTGAGTGACGGGCTGCGGTTCAGGTCCGGCCTCGCCTCGTGGCAGAACGTCGCGTTCGGCGGCGAACTCGGCCATGCCGTGATGCCGTCCGCGCCGGTGGGCCTCATTCGCGGGGTCACCCGCCCCGCGGGCGCGCATGCGGTGTCCGCCGGTGGACCGCTGCTCCTGCGCGCCGCCCGGCCCGGTGCGGACGGGAGCGCCGAACCCGCCGCGGACCTGCCGCCCGCGGCGGGCGGCTCGGTCGGCCGGGGAGCGACCGGTAGATCCGAAGAGCACACGTCAGAACTACAGTCACAAAACTCTGAATATCGGATGACGCGATGTCCGCCTAGTC
>NZ_JBEOVN010000115.1:0-23327 GCF_040295565.1 Streptomyces sp. NPDC002785
AAGTCCCGGCACAGCGCGTTGAAGCAGGAAGCCCCCGGAAGGGTCACACGACCCAGGCCGGAATCCCTGGACTTTAGGCCAGGGAGCACGTCAATCCCAGACCATGTCGAAGGAGCGCTCGAAGTTCACATACCCGAGGCGCTCGAAGGACTTGGCCATCGGGACGTTGCCGAGGTCGGTCGAGGCCCGGATCCGTTCCACGCCGTCCTGCGCGGCCAGCACCCTGGTCCCCTCGGCGAGGATGTCGTCGACGTAGCCGTGGCCCCGCAGGGCGGGCAGCACGCCGATGTAGGCGATGATCGGGTTGTAGTCGTTGCGCGCCGGGATCACGAACCCGACGGGTTCACCGCCCGGGAGTTCGGCGATGCGCCACCACTCCCGCGGTGTCGTGTACGTCGTCAGCTCCTCGTCGTAGTGCTTCTCGGCCGCCTCGCGGGCGCCGAGTTCGGACGCCAGGTCGGCCCGGCCGTGAGCGTCGAGGGTGCCCTCCATCACGGGTGTCATCAGCGCGAGGAGATCCTCCCGCCCGTCGACCGGCCGGAACCGCAGCCGGCCGCTGTCGGCGGGGACCGGGGTACCGGCACGCCACTCCAGGCGCAGCCGCTCGACCAGCATCCGCGCACCGGAACGCTCCATGACCCGTATCCGGGCCTCGACGACATCACGGGCCGAAGGGTCCTCGCGCCAGTCGGCCGGTACAAAGCGTCCGTACTCGGGCCGTTGGGCACCGGCGGGCACGACCGCTGCCGTCGCCGCCTCCAGCAGTCGCAGGCCCGCCTCCCCGCGTTCGGGCTCGGGCAGTGTGTCGTCGAGGTCGAAGAAGTCGAGGAGCAGGGGTACGTCACCGCCCCGGCTCCACCAGGCGATCCGCGCCACCACGCGCTCGCCGCGCAGCGCCACCCACATCCACTCGGGACGGCGACGCCCGCTCTCCAGGTCGTCGGCGAGCTCGTGATCGAGTACGTACGAAAGACGGCGGAAGAGCACGAGCTCCTGCGGGCCGGTCAGCGGACGGATGGTCAGTTCCTGTGGTGCATGGGTCACAACGTCTCCTTGAGGCACGCGGAAGGCTTCCGTCGATCGGCGGGCGGCCTGCGGCGGGAGAGACTAGCAACGCCTTCCCGGCACTGCTCAGAAATTCCGGAGCAGTGTTCCGCGCAGGTCAGGAGGGCGGAAAGCGGGGTTGTTCTGGACACCCCGGGGCGGTCGGCCCGACAATTGGCTCCGTGACGTCCCCCTTCGAGTTCCACACGTATCCCGCGCGGCTGTCCGACGCCCAGCGCGACCGTGTTCTCGGCGTGCTCAGAGACGGTGCGGCACAGGGCAAGCTGTCCCACGACACCTTCATGCGGCGCATGGAACTGGCCCTCATCGCCCGGCGTTCGGAGGAACTGGAGGCGCTCACCGCCGACCTGGAGAGCGAAGGCCGCTGGTCACGGCGGATACTCCGGGTCGTGAGCGGAGTGTCCGGCTTTCCCGGCCGGGTGCGCCGGGTCTGGCAGACCGAACGCCTGCCGAAGCTCCTGCTCCCCACTCCCGGCCCGTACCCCCTGCTGATCGGCCGCGATCCGGGCAACGGGCTGCGGCTCAGCCACGAGACCGTCTCCCGGCTCCATGCGGAACTCACCGTTCAGGGCGGCCGCTGGCTGCTGCGCGACCTCGGCTCGACCAATGGCACCTGTGTCAACGGACAGCGGGTCATCGGTACGGTCCCGGTCCGTGACGGGGACCAGGTGAGCTTCGGGCGGATGAGCTTCCGGCTCTCCGCGCCCGTCCTCGGGCCCCCTGCCTGATTCGGCCGAAGGCCCGGCGACGGCGGCATCGTCACCGCGCTTCTGTTCCGGCACCGCCCACCCGAGTACCCCTGCCCCTCACCGGAGACATGGAGGGAGGCACACGAGCGAGAGTGTCCAGCGGGCGCGAGGCGTACGGCGCACAGAGCACGGACCGGCCGCCCTCCGGCAGTGACCATGCCGTGCGCCGACCTGGTGACCGCTACGGGGCTGAACCAGGTGGCGCGCCCTCGGACCTGGTGTCCGCAGGGGGGTTCAGGGGGCGGGACGGTCGGTGATCCAGCGGGCGGCGAGCAGGCCGGAGGCTGCGGTGAGGACGGCGGCGGCGATGACGGTGGCGTTGAGGCCGAGGGTGTCGGCGAGGACACCGGCGACGAGGGCTCCTGCGGCGTAGCCGATGTCGCGCCAGAAGCGGTAGGTGCCGAGCGCGTTGGCCCGCCAGGTGGGGTGGGCGTGGTCGGAGACGGAGGCGATGAGGGCGGGGTAGACCATGGCGGTGCCCAGGCCGAGCGCGACGGCGGAGAGGACGCCGGCGAGCATGGGTCGGTCGAGCAGGGCCAGGGCGGGGATGAATCCGGCGGCCTGGACGAACATGCCGGTGACGATCAGGGGTTTGCGGCCGATGCGGTCGGCGAGGTGGCCGGTGGGGATCTGGCCGAGGCCCCACAGCAGCGGGTAAAGGCCCTTGATCAGTCCGACGGCGGCAAGGCCCAGGCCATGATCGGTGAACAACAGGGGGAAGACGCCCCAGGTGAGGCCGTCGTTGAGGTTGTTGACGAGTCCGGCCTGGCTGGCGCCGCGCAGGGAGCGGTTGTGCCAGGAGGTACGGGCAAAGATCTTCGCGAGCCCGGGGGACTGCTCCGCGCGGGCCGGTCGGGGATGCTGGGCGAGTTCGAGGGCCACGTGGGCCGCGGTGTCCCGGACGGCCAGGGACAGACCGATGCCTGCGGCGATGAAGACGACGCCGATCAGTTCGGGTGCGGGGCGCAGGCCGTAAGCGGTGGCCAGGTAGCCGGTCAGCAGGGCGGTGGCGCCGACGGCGACGTATCCGGCGGCCTCGTTCAGGCCGGTGGCGAGACCGCGGCGGGCGGGGCCGACGAGGTCGATCTTCATGTTCACGGTCATCGACCAGGTCAGGCCCTGGTTGATGCCGAGCAGGATGTTCGCGGCGACGATCCAGCCCCAGGACGGCGCCCATGCGAGGGCGAACGGGACAGGTATCCCGATGAGCCAGCCCGCCATGAGGAGTTGCTTGCGGCGGAAGCGGGCGGTCAGCTCCCCTGCGGCCAGGTTGGTCAGCGCCTTGGTGAGGCCGAAGGCAATGATGAAGGAGAAGACGGCCAGATCACTGGTCAGCCCGAAGACGTCCGTGCCGATGAGAGGAACGGTGGTGCGTTCCAGTCCGACCAGGGCGCCGACGGAGACGTTGACGATGACCAGCAGGGTGAACTGCGCCCAGTTCTCCCGCAGTCCCAGGCGCACCGGGGTGTCGGCGCGGGCGGTCGCGGTGGGGGTGGTACTCACCGGCTGCCGCCTGCCGTGCCGTCGGCGCTCTGCGCGCCGTGCGCGGTTGCCTGTCCGTGTTCCATGATCATCCTCAGTCGGTCAACATACCCCCATGGGTATGAGAATGGATGCAGGGAGCCCCGTGTTTCCGACTCCCTTCGAGTGCAGAATACCCCCCCGGGTATATTTTTCGGTGCGACTCGAGTGGCGCCCACCTCTGGCGGCCCGGCGCCACGTCACCCCGGGGGTGGCGGGCGTCGCCGGACTCCTTCCCTGCCTCGACGGCGACCGGCGCCCCGTTCGTGAGTCGTCGGGCCCCCCGGCGCCATATACCCCCCCGGGTATTTGACATCCGCGGCGACGTGTGTCTAACGTAGTCACCAGGTGATACCCGGGGGGGTATGTGAAAGCAGCGGTGTTGCGGTGTGTGAAGTAGATCTGGATGCCTTCGCGTCCGGCGTCGTCGAGGCGGCGCCGTCTCGGGCGGGTGGCACCAGCGGCAGGACCGCAAGGGCCGCCCGCTCGTCACCGGAGTGGGCACCCGGCGCCGTGTGAGGGAAGGGTGCGTTGCCCGGGCGGACGTTCCGCCGGTTTTCTTTTGACCATTCTTATACCCCCCGGGGTATAAGGCCATCATTGCGGAGGATTCCTGTGTTCTTCACCCAGTACTACCTCGACTGCCTCTCCCAGGCGTCGTACATGATCGCCGACGAGACCAGCGGGCAGGCCGTGGTCGTCGACCCGCGCCGGGACATCTCGGAGTACATGGCCGATGCCGAGACCCGCGGCTTCACTGTCGTCGGCGTCATCAACACCCACTTCCACGCCGACTTCATCGCCGGACACCTGGAGATGGCAGCCCGCACCGGCGCCTGGATCGGCTACGGCCACCACGCCGAGACCGAGTACCCCATCCGCAAGCTCACCGAGGGCGAACGCGTCAGCCTCGGCGACGTCACCCTTGAGATCATGGAGACCCCCGGGCACACCCCGGAGTCGATCAGCGTCCTGGTTTACGAGCGCGCCGCCGACACCGTCCCGTACGGGGTGCTGACCGGCGACGCACTGTTCATCGGTGACGTGGGCCGGCCCGACCTGCTCGCCTCGGTGGGCGTGACCGCCGAGGAGCTCGGCGCGATGCTTCACGACAGCGTCCAGAACAAATTGATGGGCCTGCCGGACGAGGTCCGGGTCTTCCCCGCCCATGGCGCGGGCTCTGCCTGCGGCAAGAATCTCTCCACCGAGAAGCAGTCCACCATCGGCGAACAGCGCGCCACCAACTACGCCTGCGCGCCCATGAGCCAGAAGGACTTCGTGGCCCTTGTCACCGCGGGCCAGTCCGCGGCACCGAGCTACTTCTCCTACGACGCGGATCTGAACCGCAAGGATCGTGAGCTGTACAACCCGGCCGCAGCACCCCGTCCGCTGACCGTCGAGGAGTTCTCGGCGCTGCGCGGAGCCGGAGCCGTCGTGGTCGACGCCCGCGGCCCACAGGAATTCGGCGCCGGGCACCTGCGCGGGTCGATCAACGTGCCGGCCGACGGCCGGTTCGCCGAGCAGGCCGGGACCGTGCTCACGCCCGATGGGGAACTGCTGGTCATCGCACCTGAGAACCGCGAGGAGGAGATCGTCACCCGTCTCGCCCGGATCGGCTTCGACCGGGTGGCCGGCTACCTGCGCAACCCCGACGACGCCCTCGCCGCCCTGGAGGACGCGGTCAGCCCCGCCAGCCGGCTGACCGCTGCCCAGCTCCGTACCGCCCTGGAGAGCGCAGAGCCTCCGCTCGTGGTCGACGTACGCAACTGCGGAGAGCGCGCGGCGGGATTCATCGACGGCTCGCTGCACATCTCCCTCGGCGAGCTGCCCCGCCGCCTGGAGGAGATCCCGCGTGACCGTCCGCTGGTCCTGCACTGCGCGGGCGGTCACCGCTCCTCCATCGCCGCCAGCCTGCTGCGCCATCACGGCTTCTTCGACGTCTCCGACATCCTCGGCGGCTACGCCGCCTGGGCGCTGCTGACCGAACCGGCCGCCGCCTGACCCCAGGCACCACCCGAGCCCACCGGCATGTCCGCGAGGAACAGTCCGTTCCCTGACGATCCCTCGCGGACTGCCGGTGTCCCACCCCCACCTCGACCGACTATGGAGCCCCCATGACCAACAACGCCTCCCGCACCGCCGTAATCGACTCCGCCGCCCTCCAGCGGCTGATCCAGGAAGGCCGCGGGCCCCGACTTCTGGATGTCCGTACTCCCGGCGAGTTCCGCACCGTCCACATTCCCGGCGCCTGCAACGTGCCCATGGCCGTCCTGCGCGAGCACCGTGCCGAACTCCTCAGCCACCTCGACGAAGACGTCGTCCTCGTCTGCCGCTCCGGCACCCGCGCCGCACAGGCGGAGGCCGCTCTCGCCGAGGCCGGGCTGCCGAACCTGCGTGTCCTGGACGGCGGCATGATCGCCTGGGAGACGGCGGGCGCCACCGTCAACCGAGGCTCCGACCGCTGGGACATGGAACGCCAGGTCCGCCTCGTCGCTGGATCCATCGTGCTGACCACTGGGCTCGTCGGCCTGCTGGTACCCGGCGTCCACCTGATCGGCACCGCCGTCGGTGCGGGCCTGACCTACGCGGCCGTCAGCAACAGTTGCGCCATGGGCATGCTGCTGTCCAAGCTGCCCTACAACCGTGGCCCGCGCACCGACATCCGCACCGTCATGACAGCCCTGCGGGACAAGCCGTGATCACGGTAGTCATCGCGGCATCCCTGTTCGTCGGGATCAGCCTCGGCGTACTCGGCGGCGGAGGCTCGATCCTCACCGTGCCCCTCCTGGTCTACCTGGCAGGCCAAGGCACCAAGGAGGCCATCGCCACCTCCCTGTTCGTCGTCGGCGTCACAAGTGCGGCCGCGCTGATTCCGCACGCCCGGGCCCGCCGGGTCCAGTGGCGCACCGGACTTGCCTTCGGCCTGGTGAGCATGGTCGGCGCTTACGGCGGCGGCCGCCTCGCCGAGTACATCCCCGGCACGGTGCTCCTGATCGCGTTCGCCCTGATGATGCTCGCCACAGCGGCGGCCATGCTCCGCAAACCGCGCAAGGCCGCCGCGCCCAAGGGCGTCCGCCGCGAGCTGCCCCTGAAGCACATCGTCGCCGAGGGCCTGGTCGTGGGCGCGGTGACCGGCCTGGTCGGTTCCGGCGGCGGCTTCCTCGTCGTGCCCGCCCTCGTGCTCCTCGGCGGCCTTCCCATGAGCGTTGCCGTCGGCACCTCACTCCTGGTCATCGCCATGAAGTCGTTCGCCGGCCTGGCCGGTCACCTCTCGGGTGTACAGATCGACTGGGGCCTGGCCCTGGCCGTCACCGCCGTGGCGGTCGTCGGCAGCCTCATCGGCGGCCGCTTCGCCGGGCGTATCCCCCAGGACACGCTCCGCAAGGCGTTCGGCTGGTTCGTCGTCGTCATGGGCGTCTTCGTACTCAGCCAGCAGGTCGACACCGCCGTCTGGACCCATCCCGTGACCTGGGCCGTCGCGGGCATCGCCGCGATCGTCCTGGCCGCGCGTGCCATGCGGGCACCACGCCGGGCCGCCGCTGCGCCGACCCTGCCGGTGCGCGACCACGAGACAGGAACTCGCTCATGACCGCGATACCCTATGGGGTATCCTGTGGCAGGCGGAACAAGGAGGAGCCGGTGAAGGTAGAGGAAGAAGCCATGAGTGCGGTCTTGAACCGGCTGCGCCGGGCACAAGGCCAGCTCGCCGGCGTCATCGCCATGATCGAGGCCGGGCGTGACTGCAAGGACGTCGTCACCCAGCTCGCCGCCGTCTCCCGGGCCCTGGACAGGGCCGGCTTCAAGATCGTGGCCAGCGGGATGCGCCAGTGCCTCGCCCAGAGCGAAGCCGACGCCCCGCCCATGTCCGAAGAGGAGCTCGAGAAGCTGTTCCTCGCGCTCGCCTGACCTCACCGACCGGCGCACCGATTCCCATCGGCGCGCCGGTCGCCACAGGTCGGACGGCGAGACCGTGCTCGCCCCCGACGGCAGCCGACCGCGCTCGCGGTGATTCCCTTCCTGTCCGCCGCACAGCGCCGAGCCGGCCGGGAACCGGGCTCGGCCTCGGCTGTCGCCGACTCCAGGCAGCCCCTGCTGTGCGCGTACCTTTCCGCCATCCTGCCGACGGCCGGGCTCGTCCTCAACGCCTCGTCCGGCCGGGCCCGGGCCGACCCGATCGCAGCCCTGTTCATCGCCGCCGTCGCGGTCGGGGAGGCCGCGACGCCTGGCAGGGCGAAGGCTGCCGCGCGGTCCCCGCCGCCACGGTGGTCCGGTCCACAGGCGCGGCGTTTTCTCAGCCACCGATCCGCCGCCGGGCAGTACATGCCCGGGCCGCTGCCCCCGCCCTGCGGGAAGCTACGCGTGGATCGCCCTCGCGAGGCTGCTCGGCGCCGAGCCCGACGCAGTGAGTGCTCCGTGGGCCACAGCAACTGCATGGCCGCACCGTCGTCACCCGGACGGCCGTACATCGACTGCGCAAAGCTCCCGTCGGTGATCCCCTGATGAGGAACCGCGCCGCACACCGGCGCCCTGACGCCCCGGGGGTACCGATGCAGGCCGACGCGCCCGAGGTCATACCCGCACCGGCCCGCCGGACTGCGCGCGGATCCCGCCCCGGCACCGGCCCCAGCCTGCTCGCACCCGGCGCCGCGCACGACCCGTACCGGCTCTACCGCATCCTGCGCGAGGAATACCCGCTCAGTTACGACGCGCCCCTGGGCGCCTGGCTGGTCAGCAGGTACGCGGATGTGACCACGGTCCTCAGCGACCACCGGTTCACCGGGTTCCCGCACGACAGCGTGCCCCGCGGTGGCCCCGCGCCCCTCGGACTCTGCCACGGCAGCACCCTGTGCACGCCCCGCAAGCAGCGCAGGGCCGCGATCGGATCAGTGCCACGTCACATGGCCGAGCGGATCGAGCGGGCCGCCTATGTGCTGGCGCACCGCATCGCGGGCCGCCAACAGGCCGACCTCGTCGAGGAGTTCTGCCGCTGGCTGCCCGCCGGTTCCGCAGCCGACAAGCCCGCCCGCCCGTACACGACCCGGCTGCCCCGCACCGGCACGGGCACCGCCGCCACACTCTGCACCCGGCACACCGGCCTCCGTGAGACCGCGCTCGCCTGCTTCCTCGCCAACCTGCTGGACGCCCCCGACCTCCTGGCCGCCCTGCGCGTCGAACCTGCCCTGGCCGTCCGGGCCTGGACGGAGTCGCTGCGCCGCGACCCGCCCGTCCAGGTCGTGCTGCGCCGCACCGTCACCGAGGCCACACTCAGCGGCGGCACGCTGCCGGCCGGGGCGACCGTCGCCTGTCTGATCGGCTCGGCGGGCCGCGATCCGCAACGGTTCAACGCACCCGACCTCTTCGATCCCTTCCGCTGCGACCAGGGCCGGTCCCTCACCGGACCGGCGGGCTGCCCGGCCGTTGTGCTCGGCCGGCTGGAGGCCCAGCAGGGACTGCGCGCCCTGCTCGACGCGATGCCCCGGCTCCGCTGGGCGGACGGATTCCGCCCAGCCGGCACCGGGGTGCTCACGCGTGGCCCGCGGGCCCTTCTCGTCCGACCCGGCTGAGCAGCGCCACCGGACGTTCCGCGAAGAGCTCGACGAGCGCGATCGTGGCCTCGGTGAACTTCCTGCCGGGCGCCAGCAGATCGGTCCACGGCCCGCCGTCCGGCAGCGTCAGCTCCGTCCCGCGCCAGCCGCCCGACTCCGCCAGCCGCAACGACAGTCTGCTCACCGCGGTGACCACCTCGCCCGAGCGGCAGAAGGCCAGACAGTGCGCGGCCGCCGGGCCATGGGCGCTCAGCGGGGCGTACGTACCCGACTCGCCGAACACCTCCGGCCGTTCGCGCCGCAGCCGCAACGCCGCCGTGGTGAGCTCCGCCTTCTCACTGAAGGGCCCGTCCTCGGACGGGTGGCGAAACGGCCGCCGGTTGTCCGGGTCGACCAGAGCCACGTACTCCCTTTCCGTGCCCTGATACAGATCCGGCACACCCGGCATCGTCAGCTGCACCAGCGCCGCGCCGAGCACATTGGCCCGTACGTACGGGGCGAGCGTGCCCGTGAACCGCTCCAACGCCTCGCGCACCGGACCATTGCCGGCGGCCGGCCCCGCCGCGACGAAGTCCGTCACCGCCCGCTCGTACGCCGGATCCGGCTCGGTCCAGCTGGTGAAAAGACCCGACTCGCGGACCGTCTTCAGGAGTGCGGGCTCCAGCCGGCCCGCCATCTCCCGGACCGGCAGCTTCACGCAGCCGAAAGCCGTCTGCCAGGCCTGCCAGGCGAGCTGCGCATCGGGGGCGGTCGCGGGAGTCACCCGACCCAGCTCCACCAGCAGCCAGGACCACTGCTCCGGACACTGGGTCAGCACCGCGACCCGGGCCCGTACATCGGCGCTCCGCTTGGTGTCGTGCGTCGTCAGCGCCGTGCCGGTGGCCGGCCAGTCGCGCGCCAGCCGGGCACAGAACGCATGGAACTCCTCCGGTGTCACCGCCGGATGCGCGGGATCGCCGCCCACCTCGTTCGCCGAGATCAGCGGTACGTACCGGTAGAACGCCGTGTCCTCGACCGACTTCGCGCGCAACGCCGAAGCGGTCTGGGCGAACCGGGCGCAGAACGCCTCCCGGTCGGGCCCCTCGCCCAGCCGCCCCAGTGCCAGCTCCCGCACGACCTCGACGGCCGACGCCTCCTCCGGAACGGAGAACACCGCCTTCGCATCCCGTACGGCCGCATCCGTGAGAGTCGCCTCCGCCGTCTTTGCGCGGGGCCCGCCGGGTGTCACATATGGGCGGTAGACGGGTACGCGTACGAGAAGTTCACGCACGGCGGTGTGCAGCGTCCACGGTGCGTGGTCGCGCAGTGCGGGGTCCTCGGCGCAGATGCGTACGGCGAGCCGGGTCAGCAGCCCGGTCTCGGCGGCCAGTTCATGCGTCACCACCCGGTAAGCGGCCCGGCGGACGGTCGACGTCCAGTCGCCGCCGCGGTCCCCGGCGGGCCCCGCGTACTCCCGGTAGTGGCCGAGCAGCTCCGCGGCGCCCATCGGATCGACGAACAGGCCGTCGATCCGGTGCAGCGCGTCGTACCCGGTCGTCCCCGCGACGGCCCAGCCCGAGGGCAGCGGCTCGGTACGGTCGAGGATCTTCTCCACCACTGTCCACCGGCCGTCGGTCGCCACCGAGAGCCGCTCCAGATAGGCCGCAGGATCGGCGAGCCCGTCGGGGTGGTCGATGCGCAGCCCGTCGATGACCCCGTCCCGGACCAGTTCGACGATCTTGCCGTGGGTGGCGGCGAAGACTTCGGGGTCCTCCACCCGCACCCCGATGAGGTCGGAGATGGTGAAGAACCGCCGGTAGTTCAGCTCGGTGCGGGCCAGCCGCCACCAGCCGAGCCGGTAGTGCTGGGCATCCAGCAGCTCGGGCAGCGGCAGGCGGGCCGTGCCGGTCCGGAGCGGGAACTCCTGCTCGCCGTAGCGCAGCACCTCCCCGTCGACCCGGAGCTTGTCGATCTCGTCGCCGATCCGTCCGGCCAGCACAGGCAGCAGCACCTTGCCGCCGCCCGCTGCCCAGTCGATGTCGAACCAGCGGGCGTACGGGGACTCGGAGCCCTCGCGCAGCACCTCCCGCAGGGCGTGGTTGTGGCGGGGGACGGCGGCCATGTGGTTGGGCACGATGTCCACGACCAGCCCGAGACCGTGCTCACGCGCCGTGCGGGCCAGCTCCCGCAGCCCCTCCTCACCGCCGAGCTCGGCGCGTACCCGGCTGTGATCGACGACGTCGTACCCGTGTCTGGAGCCGGGCACGGCTTCCAGGACCGGGGACAGATGCAGATGGGAGACGCCGAGCGCGGCGAGATACGGCACGGCGTGTCCGGCGGCCGCGAACGGGAAGTCCGGCTGGAGCTGCAGTCGGTAGGTGGCGGTGGGCGTCATGCGCCGTTACGTACCCAGCCTGCGGGCTCCTGTGTCACCGAACGCCGCAATGGGCTCAACCGGCGGTGTCGTCGAGTCGACGGCAGGGCCGCAGGCCGAGACCTACGCGGGCCGTTGCAGCACCGCCATGCTCCGCCCGACCAGCGTCACCCGTTCGCCCGCCGACACCTTCGGCCCCGAGCGGGGAAGAACCCCGGCGGGGCGCGCCGTGTCGACCACCACCAGCCACTGCCGGCCGTGATTCACCGGAACGGAAAATTCCAGCGTGTCGGCGCTCGCGTTGAACATCAGCAGGAACGAGTCGTCGGAGATCCGCTCGCCGCGCGGCCCCGGTTCCGAGATCGCATGGCCGTTGAGAAAGACCGTCAGTGCCTTGGCATGCGCGGCCTGCCAGTCCCGTTGTTTCATCTCGCCGCCCTCGGGTGTGAACCAGGCGATGTCCGACAGCTCGTCGTGCGTGCCCTCGACCGGACGGCCGTGGAAGAACCGGCGGCGCCGGAAGACCGGATGGTCGCGGCGGAGCCAGACCATGGCCCGGGTGAACTCCAGCAGACTGCTCCCGAGACCGTCTCCGCCCGCCGGATCGGCCTCGTCCGCATCGCCCGTCGCGGCCTCGGCCGGGTCGGGCCAGTGCACCCACGACAACTCGTTGTCCTGGCAGTACGCGTTGTTGTTGCCCTGCTGCGTACGCGCGAACTCGTCGCCGTGGCTCAGCATCGGCACGCCCTGCGACAGCATCAGCGTGGCGATGAAATTCCGCATCTGCCGTTCGCGCAGCTCCAGAATCTCCGGCTGGTCCGTCTCGCCCTCGGCGCCGCAGTTCCAGGACCGGTTGTGGCTCTCGCCGTCCCGGTTGCCCTCCCCGTTCGCCTCGTTGTGCTTGTCGTTGTACGAGACCAGGTCGTGCAGCGTGAATCCGTCGTGGCAGGTGGTGAAGTTGATCGAGGCGAGCGGCCGCCGGCCGTCGTCCTGGTACAGGTCCGACGACCCCGTCAGCCGCCCCGCGAACTCGGCGAGGGTCCGCGGCTCGCCCCGCCACAGGTCCCGCACGGTGTCCCGGTACTTGCCGTTCCATTCGGTCCACAGCGGCGGGAAGTTCCCCACCTGGTAGCCGCCCTCACCCACGTCCCACGGTTCGGCGATCAGCTTCACCTGGCTGACCACCGGGTCCTGCTGCACCAGATCGAAGAACGACGACAGCCGGTCCACCTCGTGGAACTGCCGGGCCAAGGTGGCCGCCAGATCGAAACGGAAGCCGTCCACATGCATCTCCGTGACCCAGTACCGCAAGGAGTCCATGATCAGCTGCAGTACGTGCGGCGACCGCATCAGCAGGGAGTTCCCGGTCCCCGTGGTGTCCATGTAGTACCGCTGGTCGTCCGCGAGCCGGTAGTACGAGGCATTGTCCAGGCCCCGGAAGGAGAGCGTCGAGCCCAGATGGTTGCCTTCCGCGGTGTGGTTGTAGACCACGTCGAGGATCACCTCGATGCCGGCCTGATGCAGCGCCCGAACGGCCTGCTTGAACTCCAGCACCTGCTCACCGCGGTCCCCCCAGGAGGCGTACGCGTTGTGCGGGGCGAAGAAGCCGATGGTGTTGTAACCCCAGTAATTGGCCAGCCCCGCGTCCACCAGCCGGTGGTCCTGGACGAACTGGTGAACCGGCATCAATTCGATCGCCGTGACACCCAGTTCCGTCAGATGGGCGATCACCTCCGGATGGGCCAGCCCCGCGTAGGTGCCGCGCAGCTCCTTCGGCAGCCCCGGATGGAGCATCGTCAGACCCTTCACATGGGCCTCGTAGATCACCGTGCGGTGGTAGTCCGTACGGGGCCGCCGGTCGTCGCCCCAGTCGAAGTACGGGTTGACCACGACCGAGGTCATGGTGTGCGGCGCCGAGTCGAGATCGTTGCGCGCGTCGGGCCGGCCGAACGGATAGCCGTACACCGCCTCGCCCCACCGGATCTGCCCGGCGACGGCCCTGGCGTACGGGTCGAGCAGCAGTTTGGCCGAATTGCAGCGGACGCCGCGTTCCGGTTCGTACGGCCCGTGGACCCTAAATCCGTACCGTTGACCGGGCATCACCCCGGGCAGATAGGCATGGCGGACAAAGGCATCGGTCTCCCTGAGCTCCACCGCCGTCTCGGAACCGTCGTCGTGCAGCAGGCACAACTCGATTCGGCCGGCGGCCTCGGAGAAGACCGCGAAGTTGGTCCCGGCGCCGTCGTACGTGGCACCGAGGGGATACGCCTGTCCCGGCCAGACCTGCATAGGTTGACTCTTCCACTTCTGATCCGGGTGCCTGGGGGCTTGCGGGCTGCTTGCGCCAGATCTTCCCCGAAAGAGGTGCGGCTACCTAGGACGTCGCGCGGTCCGGTCAACATCGGGCCTCTCCGTGTCGCCCGGAACCGGGATCCGTGGACCTGAGCCGGTCGCAGGCCCGGCACGGGGCCCCGGCCGGGGTGCTCAATCACTATGAATCCGCTCACTACGGTAGATCTTGCCGTAGAGAACATGCTTATGTCATAGGGGAGTTGAGGAAACAGCCTGTGCATCCGGCTGCACCGGCTCCCGCTCGCGGAGTACCCTTCCTTGATCGTTGGTGGGGGAGTGGAAGGCGGTGCGCGGGTGAGCTCGGGAGGGTTCGAGCTGCCTCCAGGTGACGCAGGTCACGAGGGGGAATCCACCGATGTCCCGCCCGGGGCGGTGTCACTTGCGCAGCCGATGGAGATCGGCGCGGAACTGGACTGGGGAGCGGACGCCTGGAGCGAGGTGCGCACGCGCGCCCAGCGGGCCGGGCGTGCCTACATCTGGCTGAATCTCGTGGAGCAGCGGCTGCGCGCCGTGGTCGCCGCGGTGCTCCGGCCCATCTACGAGCCGGTCCACGGCGAGGACTGGGTGGTGGCCGCCGCCGGACCCGCCGGGCAGGAGTGGGTGCAGCGTGCCGTCGCCGTACGCGAGGTCTCCCGCCGCAAGGGGTATCTGCTGGACCCGGCCGACGACAACGTGCTCAGCTTCCTCACGCTGCCGCAGCTGCGTGAGCTGATGGTCCAGCACTGGCCCTGCTTCGAGCCGTACTTCGACGACCGGCGCGAGGTGGAGCTGGCGCTCGACGAGCTGGAGGTCGCCCGCAACGTGGTCTCCCGCAACCGCGCCCTCAACGAGGCGGTCCTCGCTCAGGCCGAGCGCGCCTCGGCCCGGCTCCTGGAGATCCTGGGGAGCGGAGCCGCGGTCCCGTCCTCCGACCGGCTCCCGGTCGACGCCGTCGAGGAGCTGGTCGGCGACCGGTACGCGGACGTGGTCTCCGTCCACTCCGACCGGGTGCGGCTCCAGCGCCAGCTGCCCGCCGAGGATCTCTTCGGAGGTTCGCGCCGTCTCGACGCGATCGGCATAGGGCTCAACCTGCTGGTGCAGAACTTCTCCGGCCGCAGGCTGATCCGGCTCGCCGAGTCGGGCTGCCGGGTCCGGCTCCTCTTCATCAACCCGGCGAGCAGCGCGGTCAAGCGCCGGGAGCGGGAGCTGGGTCTCAAGAAGGGCGAGCTGAGCCGGTCGGTGGAGATGAACATCCTTCATATGCGCCGGGTCCGCTCCAAGCTCCGCGATCCGGGCGCCTTCGAGATCCATGTCTTCGACGAGACGCCGCGCTTCACGGCCTATCTGGTGGACGGCGACGGGACGGACGCGGTCGGGGTCGTCCAGCCGTATCTGCGGCGCGCACGCGGCATGGAGGCGCCCGTGCTGGTGCTGCGGGGCGGTGGGCGCGCGGTGGTCCGGGCGGGTCAGGACAACGAGCACGGGCTGTTCGAGACGTACCGCGAGGAATTCGAGTCCGTGTGGGCGGACTCCCGGCCGGTCTCCTGAGGGACTGTTCCCAAGGGGCTGTCCGTCCGTTGTCAGTGGCGCATGCGAGGGTGGTCATCACCTGGGGGAGAGCACCACGAAGGAGGTACGGGATGAGCTGGCACCGGGAGGCGCTGGTCGGCTTCGACCTGGAGACGACGGGCACGGAACCGCTGGAGGCCCGGATCGTGACAGCCGCGGTCGTCGGCGTCGGCGGCAGGGACGGGGAGCCGGCGCGGCAGCGCACCTGGCTGGCGGATCCGGGCATCCGGATTCCGGCGCAGGCCTCGGCGATCCACGGCATCAGCAGTGAGCGGGCGGCGGCGGAGGGCCGGCCGGTGCGCGAGGTGGCCGACGAGATCGCCGAGACACTCACCGGCTACTGGCGCCAGGGGGTGCCGGTCGTCGCGTACAACGCGGCCTTCGATCTGACGCTGCTGACGGCGGAGTTGCGGCGGCACGGGCTGCCGTCGCTGAGCGACCGGCTCGACGGGGCCGGGATCGGACCGGTCATCGACCCGTACACCATCGACCGGGCCGTCGACCGCTATCGCAAGGGCAAGCGCAACCTCGAAGCGGTCTGTGTCGAGTACGGCGTGGTGCACGGCGGAGCCCATGACGCGGGGGCGGACGCACTGGCCGCGGTCCGGGTGGCGTACGCGATAGCCGAGCGGCACAGCTCGGTGGCCGAGCTGACCGTCGCCGAGCTGCATGAGCGCCAGGTGGAGTGGTACGCGCAATGGGCGGCGGACTTCCAGCAGTTCCTGCGCCGCAAGGGCACGGCGGACGCGGTGATCGACGGCCGCTGGCCCCTGCGGGAGCCGGCCTGGGCGACCGGCTGAGAATTCAAGTCCCTCCGGCACGCGCATCAGCGGCGGCGTCGGGCGAAAATCAAGCCCTTCCGGGATTGAGGACGCAACGGCCGCCTGACGGCCCTGGTCAGCCGCGCCCTAGAACGGATACCACCGCACCGCCGCGTCACCGTCGCGCAGCGACGCCACCCGGCGGCGGAACTCCGTGAGCGCCTTCGGGTTGGTCGGCGCGTGCTGGGACACCCATGCACAGCTGGCTGTCTCCCGCGCTCCGCGCAGCACCGCGCAGCCGTCCCATTCGCGGACGTCCCAGCCGTACGTGGCGGTGAAGGCGTCGTACGCCTCGGCCGCCAGCCCGTACCGGTCCCGGGACAGCGCGAGCACCACCAGGTCGTGCTCGCGCAGATCCGCGGAGAAGGTCTCCAGATCGACCAGCACCGGCCCGTCCGGACCGACATGGACATTGCGTGGGAGAGCGTCACCATGGATCGGCCCGGGCGGCAGATGGGGGACCAGCGCGGCTGCGGCTGCCGCGAAGCCCTCGCGGCGCTCACGCAGATAGTCGGCATCGGCCGGGTCGATCGCATCGCCCGCGAGCCGCAGCCAGCGCTCGACCCCGCCCAGCAGCTCACGGCACGGAAGGATGAAACCGTCCGGGGCGGGCAGCGCGTGGACCAGGGTGAGCAGCCGCGCCAGGTCCTGTGGCTCGGCAGGGCGCACGGCGTCGGGCAGCCGGTGCCAGAGCGTCACCGGGTGGCCCTCCACCAGCCGCGCCCGGGGCTCAGCGGCCCGTACGGCGGGGACCCCTGAGGCGGCCAGCCACTGAGCGACGGCCACCTCGCGCTCGGCCCGATCCCGCAGTTCCGGATTCTGCACGGCGTCCCGGCCGACCTTGACCACCAGGTCGCCCACGGCGAACACCGCGTTCTCGCCCAGCGCGAGCAGCTCCGCACCGCTGGACAGTCCGGCAGCGGTCAGCACCTCGCGCGCACGCATCTCGTTCATGGCTCCGATTTTCGCATCTGTGCAGGCCCGCTTGACGAACCGACGGCCCGTCAGCACGATGGCGAGGGCTACCTGAGCGGCCAGAACGGTACTAAACCGATGGAATGACGCAAGGGGGCAAATTCGTGACATTGGCGAATGCAACCGTACGATCCGGGAGAGACGGACCGCCCGGCAGCCCGCTCGACAAACCCATCCGGCCGACCAACCGGAACGCCGGTACCTGGTTCCTGGTGCTGCCCGCGCTGATCCCGATCCTGATCCTCAGCGTCGGCCCGCTCCTCTACGGCATCGCGCTGGCTTTCACCGATGCCCAGTCCGGCCGCACCCGTTCCACCCAGTGGGTCGGCGGGCTGAATTTCCAGGACCTGCTCCATGACGCCCTCTTCTGGGACTCGTTCCGGATCGGTCTGCTGTGGGCGGTCGGCGTCACCGTCCCGCAGTTCGTACTGGCGCTCGGTCTCGCCCTGCTGCTCAACCAGAATCTGCGGATGCGCTGGCCGGCGCGGGCGCTGGCGATCATTCCGTGGGCGATGCCCGAGGTGGTCATCGGCATCATGTGGCGTCTCGTCTACCACCCGGACGCGGGCATCCTCAATGAGACGATCCGCGATCTCGGCCTCGGCGACGGCCGGGACTGGCTCACCGGGCTCGCCACCGCCCTGCCCGCCGTGATCGTCGTGGGCGTCTGGGCCGGCATGCCCCAGACCACCGTCGCCCTCCTGGCCGGACTGCAGAACACCCCGCACGAACTCCACGAGGCGGCCGCACTGGACGGAGCAGGGGCCTGGCGCCGCTTTTGCACTGTCACCTGGCCCGTGCTCAGACCGGTCGCGCTCTCCATCACCGCGCTCAACTTCATCTGGAACTTCAACTCCTTCGCCCTGGTCTACGTACTGACCAACGGCGCACCCGGCGGCCGCACCCGGCTGCCGATGCTCTTCGCGTACGAAGAGGCCTTCCGCTACGGACAGTTCGGCTACGCCGCGGCGATGGGCTGTGTGATGGTTGCGGTGATCTCCGTGATCCTCGCGGTGTATCTCGTCGGCCGGCTCAGGGGAGGCGAGGACCGGTGAGCCTGCGTACCAGCAGATCCGCACGCGCCGGACAGTACGTCGCACTGCTCGGCTATCTCGTGTTTCTGGCGTTCCCGTTCCTGTGGCTGATCTCCACCGCCTTCAAACCGGCGCGCGAACTGGGTTCCCTGCACCCGACCTGGATCCCCGGGCATCCGACGCTGGACAACTTCCGCAAGGCATTCGACGAACAGCCGCTGCTCCAGGCCGCCGCCAATTCGCTGATCGCCGCGCTCTGTGCCGCCCTCATCGCGGTCCTCATCGCCACGCCCATGGCCTATGTCATGGCCCGCCACCGCTCCAGGCTCTCGACGGCCACCACCGGATGGGTCGTGGTCAGCCAGGCGTTCCCGTTCGTCCTGCTGATCATTCCGCTCTTCCTGGTCCTGAAGAATCTCCATCTGATCAACACCCTGTGGGGGCTGATCATGGTGTACGTCGTCTGGGCGCTGCCCTTCGCGCTGTGGATGCTGGCGGGATACGTACGGGCTGTGCCGGCCGAGCTCGAAGAGGCCGCCTCGGTCGACGGTGCGGGCCGGCTGCGGACGCTCGTCTCGGTCACGGCCCCGCTGCTGACCCCCGGCATCGTCGCCACGGCACTCTTCGCGTTCATCACCGCATGGAACGAGTTCTTCTTCGCACTTGTCCTGCTCAAGACACCGGAGAAGCAGACCTTGCCGGTCGTACTGACCCACTTCATCGGGGCGGAGGGCGCGGCCGATCTCGGGCCGCTCGCCGCCGCCGCGTTCCTCGCGACCCTTCCCTCGCTGGTCATCTTCGCGATCATCCAGCGGCGGCTCACGGGCTCCATGCTGACCGGGGCGGTGAAGAGCTGATGCGCGCACCTGTACGGACGGCGGCTGCCGCCGTGACCACCGCGCTGGCCCTGCTGCTCACCGGCTGTGCGGGGACGGGCGACGGCAGGGGCGACAACGGGCGGACCGAGCTCAGCTTCCAGTCGCTGGCCTGGCAGAAGGAGTCCGTCGACGCCAACAAACAGCTGGTGAAGGAGTGGAACGAAACCCACCCCGACATCCGTGTCAACTACGTGCAGGGCAGCTGGGACACCGTCCACGACCAGCTGCTCACCTCCTTCGAGGGCGACGAGGCGCCGGACGTCATCCATGACGCCTCCGACGACCTCGCCGACTTCGCGTACGGCGGCTACCTCGCCGATCTGCGGGCGCTCCTGCCGGACCGGCTGACGGCCGACATCCCGCAACAGAGTTGGCGGACGACCACCTTCGGCGACGGCGTCTACGGGGTTCCGTTCCTCCAGGAGCCCCGCGTCCTGATCGCCAACACCAAGATCCTCAAGGAGTCGGGGGTCCGTATCCCGACCCCCGGCGACCCCTGGAGCTGGACCGAGTTCAGGCAGATCACCAAGGAGCTGACGAGCAGGGGGAGATACGGCGTTGCCTGGCCGCTCAAGGAGCCCGTCTCCGTCACCCTCAACCTCGGCCTCTCCGCCGGTGGCCGGCTCTTCCATCCGGGTGCCGACGGCAAGGTGACCATCCGCGCGAGCGAGGGTGACCAGGTCGTCCCCGACACCATTCACGACCAGGTCAACATCGATCACAGCGCCGCCCGCACCGCGCTCGGCATGGGCGGCTCCGACACCCTCCCCGGATTCTTCGGCGGCAAGTACGCGATGGTTCCGCTCGGCTTCTCGTACCGCCAACAGGTCGTCGAGCAGGCTCCCGAGGGTTTCGAGTGGACGGTCCTGCCCGCCCCGGCCGGCAGCGGGGGCGTCGCCCAGGGGGTGAGTCCGCAGACCCTCTCCGTCTCGGAGGCCAGCACGCACAAGGAGGAGGCCGCGCAGTTCATCGACTTCCTGCTCCGGCCGCAGAACATGGTGCGTCTCGCCAAGGGCGACTGGATGCTCCCGACCGGCACCGCGGCCCTCGCGGACCCGGCCCTGCACACCGACAAGGACGGCTGGTCGACCGGTGTCGCCGTGGCGAAGGCGCTCCGCCCGGCACCCGCCCAGTCGGTCCGCGGCTACCCGGAATGGAAGGACAAGGTCGCCACACCCGCCCTCCAGGAGTACTACAGCGGGGCGATCGGCGCGCAGGAGCTGAGGAAGCGTCTGGTCGACGACGGGAACCGGGTACTGGCCCGCTATCAGCGCTGAGGTGCCCGAAAATCATATATACGAGACGTCTCGTCTCGTATCGTCTCGTCTCGTCTACGGTAAGGGCATGCCGAAGATCGATCGCGCCCATATCGCCATGTTCTCCATCGCCGCCCACGGGCACGTGAACCCGAGTCTGGAAGTCATCCGGGAGCTCGTCGCCCGTGGGCACCGCGTCAGTTACGCCATCCCGGCGTCCTTCGCCGAGAAGGTCGCCGCAACCGGCGCCGAGCCGGTGCTCTACACCTCGGTGCTGCCGACCGAAGAGGCCCCGGACGCCTGGGGCACCGAACTGATCGACGACCTCGAACCCTTCCTGGACGACGCCGTCCAGGCCCTGCCTCAGCTCATCAAGGCCTTCGGCGGGGACGAGCCCGACCTCGTCCTGCACGACATCACCTCCTACCCGGCGCGGGTCCTCGCCCACCGCTGGGGTGTGCCCGCCGTCTCCCTCTCGCCCAACCTGGTGGCCTGGGACGGATACGAGGCGGAGGTCGGAGAGCCGGTGACCGCCGAGCTGAAGCGGTCCGAGCGCGGACGGGCGTACTACCGGCGCTTCCAGGACTGGCTCACCGAGAACGGGATCGACCAGAACCCGGACTCGTTCGGCCGGCCGCAGCGGTCGGTCGTCCTGATCCCCGAGGTGCTCCAGCCGAACGCCGACCGCGTCGACAGGGCGGTCCACACCTTCGCGGGCGCCTGCCAGGGCGACCGCGCCGACCAGGGGGAGTGGCGGCGCCCCGAGGGTGCCGACAAGGTGCTGCTGGTCTCGCTCGGCTCGACCTTCACCAATCAGCCCGGTTTCTACCGCGACTGCGTCACGGCCTTCGGTTCTCTGCCGGGCTGGCATGTCGTACTCCAGATCGGGGCCTGGGTCGACGCCGCCGAACTCGGCGACGTACCGGCCAATGTGGAGGTTCATTCCTGGGTGCCGCAGCTCTCCGTGCTGAAGCAGGCGGACGCCTTCATCACCCACGCGGGCGCCGGGGGCAGTCAGGAGGGGCTCGCCACCGCCACTCCGATGGTCGCCGTGCCGCAGGCCGCCGACCAGTTCGGCAACGCCGACATGCTCCAGGCGCTCGGTGTCGCCCGTCACCTCCCGATGGCGGAGGTGACGCCCGAGTTGCTGCGGGCCGCCGTGCTCGGCCTGGTGGGTGACCCCGAAGTGGCGAAGAGGGCCGTGGCCGTGCGGGAGCGGATGGCGGGGGAGGGCGGCACGAAGCGGGCGGCCGATCTCATCGAGGCCGAACTTCCCGCCTGAGGGCGGGAGTGGAATCAAGGCGTCTCTTCGTTCGTCCGGGTGCGCCGGCGGGGAGGGCTTCGCGGTGCGCGCCGATTCAGTTTCATGGGCCAAGCAGTGTTCGACCAGGCCGACCCCTCCATTACCGACCGGTACGTTTCTTTTGATGGGTAACCGAAAGCGTCCGGGAAATCGCTCGCGGATACCGGCCTCGATTCCCGGCATTCTTCAACGTCGGCGATTCAGACATTCAACGGCGTGAATCAGTCTCTTCAGGTCCTTGCGTTCGCGCGCCCGTGCCGGTATGGACTTCGCGTCCTGCCTGGTGACATGGCGTCCCGTCCGGCGCCTCCACGTCCCTCGGAGGTTGCCGAAAACTGAACGCTCTGCCGCTTTCCGCGAAAAAGAAGTCATTGACAATTCCTTTCGTGCTGGGCTTCACTCCTTTCGGCGGTGAGCGGCGCTGAATTCCCGTCCCTGGGTGGGGGGTTGGTGTCGCGAACGGCTCAAGTCATGCCCGTTGGAATGTAAATTCAGAGTAAAAGATGGAGGTGCTGTTATGAAGTTCCTTTTCTTGCTCAAGGACAAGATGACGCCGGAGAAGAGCCTGAAGGCGTACGCCTGGTACCACTGGTACTAGGCCGACAGACGGTCCGTCGTTTCGAGGGACACGGTCAGTCGATTCGGGCCCGTGTCCGGCCAGGCCTCATCGGCCCGCCGGGCGCGGGCCCTTCCCGCTTCTTGGAGACCACCGATGTACATGTCCGGTACCGGCAGCCGCGCCCGGGAAGTCGTCTTCGCGCCGAGACTCCAGGCGCTTCTGCGAGATCACCGGGGCGAGGAGGTCTTCCGCCTCGATCCCGGCACCGTCGGCGTGGCCGGGGCCGAGCTGACCGACCGGATCCTCGCCGCCAGGCCGGCCACCGAGGACGAGCGCCCCACGTTCAAGCCCCTGCACGGGAGGTCCATCCCGCGCACCGAGGCGTCCACGGTCATGCAGGCCATCGGCCGGGACGTCCGGGCGGCGCTGAAGAAGCCCGTCGGGACGGTCGACCTCTCCGGCGACTGGCCGCACGTCGGCCATGTGTTCCTGCGCGATCTGGTCCTCGAGGGCGACCCCTACCGGCTGCGCATCCTCATGGACCGCGCGCTGGAGCTGACACCCAAGCTCACCTGGACGGTCATCGCCGCCGGGGCGGCGATGCCCGGCCGGCTCCGCCCCGGCGCGTCCGTCTCCGCCATCGCGGGCCTGACCGCCGAGGCGGAGAGCTACAGCGACCGCCGCTACGCGATGGGGCTCTACCGGCGGGCCGCGGCCCCGGTCTGCTTCACCGTCTCGACGCTCGTCGCCAACGCGCTCTGGCTCGGATCGCCCTTCGCCGACGACACCTCGAACCGGAACATCCTGTACGAGGCCATGCGGCTGCTGCCGCCCTCCTGGAACATCCTGCGGAAGGCGTCACCGGAGTACCCGGCCCTCGACTCCCGGATCGGCGCGGCCGACGACATCCTGCTCCTGCCGCTGCTGAGCCACCGCGACCCCGCGCTCTGGGACGACCCCGACGAGTTCCGCCCCGAGCGCTGGGACAGCCTCGACCCCGACGACCAGCCCGGCTACCTCCCCTTCGGGCATGCCTCCGAACGCTGTTGGGGCCGGCACATGGTGATGCCGCTCGCCGAGATGCTGCTCGACATGCTGCGCGGCGACGGCCTGACGGTGAGTCCGGAGCAGGCTGCGGCGAAGGTGCCGCTCGCCGGACTGATGGGGGTCGCCGACGTCCGGGTCGTCCGCCCCTGACTCGACGGCCTCGACCGGCCCCGAACCCGTACCCCGGCCCAAGCCCCATCCGCAACCGGCCCCCGTGACACCGGCCCCGCACCCGACCCCGAACTCAATTTGGTGACCACGTGAGGGCTCTGTGAACACGGGGGTGGAATCCGGCCGTCTCCCCGTCCGGCCGTACGGCC
>NZ_JBEOVN010000116.1:0-23158 GCF_040295565.1 Streptomyces sp. NPDC002785
CCGGCCGGGCATGATGCCGGCCGGGGCGGAAGGGACGAGGGGTGAGGGGCGCCGGGACGCCCCCTCCCGCACCGGTCTCGTCAGCGCAGGCCGGCGATGGCCTGGGTGAACGTCGCCGACGGGCGCATGACGGCCGAGGCCTTGGCCGGGTCGGGCTGGTAGTAGCCGCCGATGTCGGCCGCGGAGCCCTGCACCGCGATCAGCTCGTCGACGATGGTCTGCTCCTGCTCTCCCAGCGTCTTCGCGAGCCCGGCGAACGCCTGGGCGAGCTGCGCGTCGTCGGTCTGCTGCGCCAGCTCCTGGGCCCAGTAGAGGGCCAGGTAGAAGTGGCTGCCGCGGTTGTCGATGCCACCCAGCTTGCGGCTCGGCGACTTGTCCTCGTTGAGGAAGGTACCGGTCGCGCGGTCGAGGGTGTCCGCGAGGACCTGGGCACGCGAATTGCCCGTGGTCGTCGCCAGGTGCTCGAAGCTGGCCGCGAGGGCGAAGAACTCACCCAGGCTGTCCCAGCGGAGGTAGTTCTCCTTGACGAGCTGCTGGACGTGCTTGGGCGCGGAGCCGCCCGCACCGGTCTCGAACAGTCCGCCGCCGTTCATGAGCGGGACGACGGAGAGCATCTTCGCGCTCGTGCCCAGCTCAAGGATCGGGAACAGGTCGGTCAGGTAGTCACGCAGCACATTGCCCGTGACCGAGATGGTGTCCTCGCCGCGGCGGATGCGCTCCAGCGAGAACGCGGTCGCCTTCGCCGGCGACATGATCTCGATCTGCAGGCCGTCGGTGTCGTGGTCGGCGAGGTACGTCTTGACCTTGGCGATCAGCTGCGCGTCGTGGGCGCGGTCCTCGTCGAGCCAGAACACGGCCGGGACGCCGGTGGCGCGGGCGCGGGTGACGGCGAGCTTGACCCAGTCCTGGATCGGCAGGTCCTTGGCCTGGCACATGCGGAAGATGTCGCCCGCGCCCACGGCCTGCTCCAGCACGACGTTGCCGCTGCCGTCGACGACCCGCACCGTGCCGGTGGCGGGGATCTCGAAGGTCTTGTCGTGGCTGCCGTATTCCTCGGCCTTCTGCGCCATCAGGCCGACGTTCGGCACGGAGCCCATGGTCGACGGGTCGAAGGCGCCGTTGGCGCGGCAGTCGTCGATGACGACCTGGTAGACACCCGCGTAGCTGCTGTCGGGGAGCACCGCGAGGGTGTCGGCCTCCTTGCCGTCCGGGCCCCACATGTGACCGGAGGTGCGGATCATGGCCGGCATGGAGGCGTCGACGATGACATCGCTCGGTACGTGCAGGTTGGTGATGCCCTTGTCGGAGTCGACCATGGCCAGCGCGGGGCCTTCGGCGAGCTCGGCCTCGAAGGAAGCCTTGACCTCGGCGCCCTGAGGCACGGAGTCCAGGCCCTTGAGGATGGCGCCGAGGCCGTCGTTCGGGGAGAGGCCGGCGGCGGCGAGCACATCGCCGTACTTGGCGAAGGTGTTCGGGAAGAAGGCGCGGACCACGTGTCCGAAGATGATCGGGTCGGAGACCTTCATCATGGTGGCCTTGAGGTGGACGGAGAACAGCACGCCCTCGGCCTTGGCGCGGGCAACCTGCGCGGTGAAGAACTCGCGCAGGGCCGCGACGCGCATGACCGCCACATCGACGACCTCGCCCGCGAGCACCGGCACCGACTCACGCAGCACAGTGGTGCTGCCGTCGTCGCCCGCGAGCTCGATGCGCAGCGAACCGGCCTCGGCGATGACCGTGGACTTCTCGGTGGAGCGGAAGTCGTCGACGCCCATGGTGGCGACGTTCGTCTTCGAGTCTGCCGACCAGGCGCCCATGCGGTGCGGGTGCGCCTTGGCGTAGTTCTTGACCGAGGCGGGGGCGCGGCGGTCGGAGTTGCCCTCGCGCAGCACGGGGTTCACCGCGCTGCCCTTGACCTTGTCGTAACGTGCGCGGACGTCCTTGTCCTCATCGGTCTGCGGGTCGTCCGGGTAGTCCGGAAGTGCGTAGCCCTGCGCCTGCAGCTCGGCGATGGCAGCCTTCAGCTGCGGGACCGAAGCCGAGATGTTCGGCAGCTTGATGATGTTGGCCTCGGGCTTCTTGGCCAGCGCACCGAGCTCGGCGAGCGCGTCGTCGACGCGCTGGCTCTCCTCAAGGCGCTCGGGGAAGCCGGCGATGATGCGCCCGGCCAGCGAGATGTCGCGGCTCTCGACATTGACCCCGGCCGTCGAGGCATAGGCCTGGACCACGGGCAAGAACGAATACGTCGCCAGGGCCGGGGCCTCGTCGGTGTGTGTATAGATGATGGTCGAGTCAGTCACCCTGTGCTCCGCTCCACGTCTGCAACATTGCTTGACATCAAGATATCTCGTGATCGATGCCGACTCGACAGGGCCCTGCCCCCTGCTTCGGCAGGAGCCGCCACGGCCTCCGGGTTCAGGGACGCCCCGACGGCGGGACTTCCTCCCCGGGCGGCACCGGACCCGGCGGGGTGCCGTCGCCGAACGGGCGTCCCCCCAGCTCTTCCCGGTGGTGCGGGGTCAGCCAGCCCGACAGATCGGGGCCGACGGGCACGATGCCGGTGGGGTTGATGCCCGTGTGGACCCGGTAGTAGTGCTGCTTGATGTGGTGGAAATCGACCGTGTCGCCGAAACCGGGGGTCTGGTACAGGTCTCTGGCGTACGCCCACAGGACGCGGTCCTCGGCCAGCTTCGCGCGGTTGCATTTGAAGTGTCCGTGGTAGACGGCGTCGAAGCGCACCAGTGTGGTGAACAGCCTGATGTCGGCTTCGGTGAGGGATTCACCGACGAGATAGCGCCGGTCCGCGAGACGCTCGGACACCAGGTCCATGCGGCCGAACACATCCTGGTAGGCAGCCGCGTATTCGGACTGCTGCGCCGCGAAGCCCGCGCGGTACACGCCGTTGTTCACATCGTGGTAGATGCCCTGCATGACCTCGTCGATCTCGTCACGCAGGCCCTCGGGATACAGGTCGGGTGCCCCCTGCCGGTGCAGCTCGGTCCACTGGGTCGCGAAGTCCAGCGTGATCTGCTGGAAGTCGTTGGTGACGAGCCTGCCGCTGGGTACGTCGACGATCGCGGGCACGCTGACCCCGCCGGGGTAGTCCCGCTCCCTTGCGTTGTACGCCTCACTCAGGTATCTGATGCCGAGCACCGGGTCCCTGCCGCCCTCGTCCAGGGTGAAGCGCCAGCTGCGGTCGTCCTGGATGGGATCGGCGACGGCCAGCGAGAGGGCTGCCTCCAGCCCGAGGAGCCGCCGGGACACGAGTGCGCGGCTCGCCCACGGGCAGGCGCGGCTGACGACCAGCCGGTAGCGGCCGGCCTCGACGGGCCGGCCATCCCGGCCGTCGGCGGTGATGCGGTCGGCGAAATGGCTCCTGGACCGTTTGAAGGCCTTGTGCCCGTACGCCGCGTTGCCATCGGTCCCCGCGCCGGTGGTCGCGCTCATCTCGCTCTCCTTCATGGTGTTCTCCCCACGGCCGGACTGCGGACGGACCGGTGTGTACGACTCCTGCTGCGACGCTCCCCGCGCACATCTGCCAGCCCGATGAGCAGAGCGACCAGGACGAAGGCGACCGCGACGACGAGCCCGTGGTCGTACGCGGTGGCCCACCCGTCGCCGCCCAGTTCGGCGAAGAACATCGAACCGACCGCGGCAATCCCGATCGCCGACCCGACGCGCTGGCCGGTCTGGAGGGTTCCGCCGGCGCTCCCCGCCCTGGCCACCGGCACTCGGGAGAGGGTCAGTGTCTGGTTCGGGGCGACGACCAGGCCGCTGCCCAGACCCCCCAGGAGCAGCGGGGCCGCCATCGCCCACCCCGCGCCCCGCCCCGGCACCAGATGCACAGCCAGTGCCGTGGCCGCCAGCCCCACGGCCACCGTGGTCAGCCCGGCTACGACGAGGGGGCGCCCGAATCGGCCGACCATTCGGCCGCCGGGGCTCGCCGCTACGGCCGCGCCCAGTGCGAAAGGTGTGATGGCGAGTCCCGCCTGCAGGGCGGAGTAGTGCAGTCCGCTCTGCAGGTAGAGCGTGGTGATGAAGAAGATCGAGGTGAATCCGGCGAAGTACATCAGGCTCAGCAGACAGCCCAGCCAGTAGGAGCGGACCCGGAAGAGCGACAGGTCGACCACCGGTTGCGTGCCGCGTCTGCCGCATCGGGATTCCCAGCCGACAAAGACGGCGAGCAGCGCCACGGCCACCGCGATCAGCAGCCACTTCCGGTTGCCGGGCCACTGCTGCGACTGCACGAAGGGCAGCAGCAGAGCCAGTACACCCGTGCCGAGCAGCAGCACGCCGAGGGGATCGAGATCACGCAGACGCACGTGGCCGGCCGCTGGGGTGTCCGGGAGCAGGCGTCGGGCAAGCAGAAGGCAGACGACGCCGAGCGGCAGATTGACGTAGAACACCCAGCGCCAGCCTTGCTCGGCCCCGGCCGCCTGGATCAGCAGGCCACCGGCGAGCGGGCCGACAGCGGTGGAGATGGCGACCACGCTGCCGAACATACCGAAGGCCCGGCCGCGCTCCTGACCGGAGAACATCTGCTGGATCAACGCGGAGATCTGTGGCGAGATCATGCCTCCGGCAAGGCCCTGGATCAGGCGGGCGATCACCAGCCAGCGACTGGACTGAGCGGCTCCGCAGGCCGCTGATGCCAGGGTGAACAGGGCGAGCCCGGCCATGAACACCACGCGTCGTCCCCGCGCGTCACCGAGCCGTCCCGCAGGGATCAGAAACAGACCGAAGGCGAGCGAGTAGCCGGAGAGGACCCATTGCAGGTCGGACTCCGGGGTGTGGAGCCCTTCCCGGATCGACGGCAGGGCGACATTGACGATGGATACGTCCAGCAGGGTCATGAACCCCGCGATCAGACACACCGCGAGGGCCTTCCAGCGGCGCGGGTCGGGGGTGCCGGGGCCGGAGGCAGAGTGACCGTCCCACCCCGCAGCACCCCGGTGAGCTGCACTCTCTGCCATGGCTCGCACCCTAGGACCAAGCACCCCGATCCTCGTTCCGGCAGGGCCGCGAAGGCGGATTTCCGGCATCCGTTGCAGTGGACGGGCAGCACCGCGCACATGGCGCTCTGTGCAGTCGGCGTTGTCGGACGTGCGAGGCCGGCCGCCCCGGGAGCCGAGCTTCTTGCGGTTGCGGGCCTGGTCGGACTTCTCCGGGATGCCCCTGGCCGGACGCCCTGGGCCCGAGGCCGCACCGAGAACCCGAACGGTCTCGGACGACGTACGTCCCCGGTTCGGCTCCCCCGGGTAGTCCCCGAGCAGGTGGCGGGTGACCATGGCCTGTGACAGCGCTGCGGAACGGGTTTGGCGATCGATATGAAGCATGGTGAGGAACAGAACACCGGGAGCCCAGGACGGCTGGACCGCAGGCTGTTCCTCACCGCGGCGGCGGGCGGCGCGGTGGCCGGGGGCGTGGCGGTGACCGGTTGCCGGTCCTCCGCGACCGTGGGGAGCGGCACCGGATCCGCCCCGACGGGCGCCGCCCGGGGCACTGAGGAAGGGGAGAGTCCTCGGGCGGGGGACTCCGACTGGCGTATCCGTTCGGTGGGCCCGCCCGGGGCCATCGAGGGCTATACCGACAGGGTGAGCGTGTTGCCGGGTGAGGAGTTCGGCATGTACGTGTCCACCACCGCTCCCACATTCCGGGTCTCGGCATACCGGGTCGGCTGGTACGACGGGGCGCAGGCGCGACTGATCTGGCGTTCGCGCCGTGTTGCCGGGTCGGTCCAGGCCCGCCCCCGGCTGCTCCAGGTCACCCGTACCGTACGGGCCGACTGGCGACGCACGCTCCGTGTCCGCACCGCCGGCTGGCCGGAGGGCGCGTATCTGCTCCGGCTGGACGCGGACAACGGCCACCAGCGCTATGTACCCGTGATCGTCCGCTCGGCGAGCGCGGCGGGCAGAATCGTGCTGATGCACGCCGTAGCGACATGGCAGGCGTACAACGTGTGGGGTGGCTACAGCCTCTACCAGGGCAAGGACGGTGCATACGGCACGCGTTCGCTCGCTGTGAGCTTCGATCGTCCCTATGACGGCAACGGCGCCGAGAAGTTCATGGTTTACGAACGGGCGGCGGTGGTACTGGCCGAGAGGCTGGGCATCCCGCTCGCCTACACCACCGGCGCGGACATCCATCGCGACCCCGGCATTCTCCAAGGTGCCGCCGGAGCCCTCTCACTGGGACATGACGAGTACTGGACGCCGCAGCAGCGCGCATACGTCACCCGGGCGCGCGACGCGGGCACCAACGTGGCCTTCCTCGGCGCCAACACCTGCTTCCGCAGGATCAGGCTGGAGCCGGACGCCACCGGCGCCGACCGCACCGTCGTCTGTTACAAGACCGACTACCGGAAAGACCCGTACCTCGCCGACCACCCGGACATGCCGACCAACGACTTCCGCCAGCCGCCCGGCGCCTCCCCCGAGTCCTCCCTGACCGGTGTGCTCTACGAGGGCTTTCCCGTGGACGCCCCGTATGTCGTCCACCGGAGCGACCACTGGCTCTTCGAGGGGACAGGCGTGAAGCGAGGAGACTCCTTCGACCATCTGGTCGGGGTGGAGTACGACCGGGTCACTCCGCACATGCCCACCCCGGCGCCGCTCGAGATCATCGCCCACTCCCCTCTCGTGTGCAAGGGCAGGCACAGTCATGCCGACTCCGCCTACTACACCGTGCCGAGCGGAGCGGGCGTCTTCGCCTCCGGAACGATGCGATGGGTCGAGGCTATGATGGCGGGGACCCGCGAGAACGGACGCAACCACGGCATGGACGCCCGCACGGGGGCCTTCGTCACCCGCGCCACAGAGAATCTGCTCCATGCGTTCGCGGCGGGTCCGTGCGGCCGGAGCAGGCCGAAACCCAGGGACAACGTGAGAGACGTGTACGCGTCGGCACCACGATGACGCCCTGGGTACCACCCTGTCGGCGAACACTGTTTGTCTACAGACGCAGCCGGGCCGGACGATCGAGGGCCGCCCCGGATTCTTCGGCGGGGGTGGCCGGTACCTCAGGTGAGCCGTCGGAAGAAGACGGCGCAGCGCAGCATGAGTTCCTCGCAGGGCCGCGCCTCCCCGTTGCATACGAGCGCCCGCGTTCCGCCGTCCTGGACGAGCCTCGTCACCTACGCCGCCGAGGCCGCGTCCCCTGGCTGCAACAGGACGCGCCCGCGGGGAAGTAGGGCGTGTTGAACAGGGTGCGGCCGTTGATACTCCGATCGGCTACTGCCAGGGCCGACGGGAGACCCCGGCCACCGCCGGTCAGGATGCGGGGCCGCAGTCCGTGACCAACGGCGGCATTCCCTCGATACTGGGCCTGAGCCAACACATCTCAGCACCCCCGAGCGCCCGTGATTCAATCTGACGACTCTTCAGGAAAATCGGCATCAGGTCATGGTGGGCCGCGCCGTAGGAGCACCAGAGGCTGTTCTCGACGGTGCGTCAGGCGAGGCTGGAGATCTTCCAGTGGCTCACCTACTACAACGCACGCAGGCGCCACAGCGCCCTCAACTACCTCTCGCCAGCCGAGTTCGAACAACAACAGCAGAGAGCACGTAAACTCACACTCGCAGCATGAGCCCCGTGTCCACGCTCCGGGGGACACCTCATGGGGGACTGTCCCCCATATCCTCGGCCCGCTGACCGGTGAGGTAGGGGGGCGCACGGAGCGCTGCGGCGTCGGAGGACGACCGGCCGCGGCCGTGCCGCCCGACGAGGCAGGTCAGCGGCGTGCGCGCGGCTGAGGGTGCGACCGGGTGCCGTCCGGCCGAGGGGCGTCCGGCCGAGGGGCGTACGGGCGGGTGGTCGGCCCAGCGGGTATATGGGGGCATGCACGACGCACCATGGGGGACACACGCGACCCCGGCCGCCACTACACGGCCCTGTCTGCCGCGCTTGCGTGTCGTGCAGGCCCGCAGGGCTTGGCCGGTCGCCCGATCATCGTAAGCACGCGGCGGCCTGATCGGCCGTCCGATCGCACAGCGCTGCTACGGCCTGTGCAATCTCCGTCCGGTCGCGCCCGCCGACGAGCACGGAAGGCGACTCGTCGGCGGCCTGCGAACAGGACGGCGTGCGCAATGGTGTCCGGTCCGGTGTGCGCTCCGGCCGCGGGAGACCGGCTCGTCGAGGCGCGGGAGCCATCCGTGGCAGTGTCTTCGCCCGCCCCACGAGTGGTTGTCCCAAAGGAACTTGGGGGATCATCCCGCATCCGCCGTCGCTGCGGCACCCGCTCTACTGGTGTCCGGCCGGCGGGTTCCCGCGGTGACGTCCCGAGGGAGCGCCGCCGGTCCGAACTCGACTCGTGTCCCACAGCCAACAGGTGCCGTACGACAAGACATACAGGAGCGCACGACATGCGGACCTCTCTGGGTATCGACTCCGTTGCACGGAGTGTGTACATCTCGATGGTCGACCGGCCCGGCGCGAAGGTGGCCGAGCTGGCCGCGCAACTGAAAGAGACCGAGGAAACGGTCCGGGGCGGGCTGGAGCGGCTGTCCGCCCTGCTGCTCGTCGTTCCGGGGGACTCCGCCAGCGGCTGGCGGCCGATCGACCCGGAGGTCGGGCTGGCAGCGATGCTCACCCGGCAGCAGGAGGAATTAGCCCGCCACCGGCTCCAGGTGGAGGGCAGCCGACTGGAGGTGACGCGGCTGCTGTCGGAGCGCGGGCGCGGCGGCCGGGAGAGCGTTCCGGACGTCAAGTGGCTGGCCGGCGCGGACGCCGTGTGGCGGCACATCACCTTTCTCGCCGATGAGTGCGCGAACGAATGGCTGACCGTCGGACCGGCCGAGCGGCCGGACGCGGCGGCCTTCGAGGCCGGCCACTCGCTGGACGAAATCCTGCGGCGACGCGGTACGCCCGCTCGCGCCATCGTGCTGGAGAGCGTCCGCAACGACCCCGAGGCGACGGAGCGCCTGCGCCGGAACGAGGAGTGCGGCGGCGCCGTCCGCACCCTGCCGTCGCTGCCGGTGTGGATGATCGTCTCCGACCGCAGGCACGCCGTCGTGCCGGTCACGAGCGGCCGCAGCGTGGTCGGCGCGATGGCGTGCGGCGTCGAGTCGGTCACGGAAGCCTTCGCGACCCTGTTCGCCCGGCTGTGGAAGGAAGCCCTGCCGCTCGCGGAGGCACGCCCCCGTACCCGCGGCAACCTCTCCCTCCAGGAGCAGCACGTGCTCCGGCTGTGGGCGCAAGGGCTCACGGACGCGGCGGCGGCCCGCCGGATGGACGTCTCACTGCGCACGGTGCGCCGACTCTCGGAGAAGCTGACCGACCGGTTCGGTGCCCAGAGCCGGTTTCAGCTCGGCGCACTCGCGCTCGCCAGCGGCGGCATCCGCGCCGAGGACATGGCCTGAACCGTCCCACCTGGCGTACCGGGCCGTGAAGGGCTGGACCTCGTCGCCGAGGTCCGGCCCCTTCATGGTGTGGCACCGGGTGCGGTCACCTGGCCGGCGCGAACTGCGCTGTGATCGCCGCCATCATCAGGTCGGCGATGCCCTGGGCGAGTTGCGCCGGGGTGGGAGAGTCGAACACGGCTCGCACCGGCACATCGACCCGCAGCGCCTTCCGCAGCCGGGAGGCCACCTGCGTGGCGAGCAGCGAATGCCCGCCCAGTTGGAAGAAGTTGTCGTGCACGCCGACGCGGTCGATGCCCAGCAGCTCCTGCCACACGGCGGTGACAGTCCGCTCGACGGCGTTGCGCGGCGCCGTGTACTCCCTCCCCAGATCCGGCCGCTGGTGATCCGGCACCGGCAGGGCCGCCCGGTCCACCTTGCCGTTGGCGGTCAGTGGGAGGCGCTCCAGCGTGACGAACGCCGCCGGGATCATATAGTCGGGCAGGAACCGCCCCAGGTGGGCGTGGAGATCCGCGGTGCTCGGCGCGTCCGTGCCGGTGGCCACGAGATACGCCACGAGCCGCTTGTCGCCGGGCGTGTCCTCGCGGACGACCACACTGACCTCGCCGATGCCGGGGTGGGTCAGCAATGTGGACTCGACCTCGCCGAGCTCGATGCGGTTGCCGCGGATCTTCACCTGGTTGTCGATCCGCCGCAGGAACTCGAGCTGCCCGTCCGCCCGCCACCGCACCAGGTCACCGGTGCGGTACACCCGGGTGCTCACCCCTTCGGCCTCGTACGCGGTGAACCTCTCCTCGGTCAGCTCCGGCCTGCCCCGGTAGCCGCGGGCCACCGGCACGCCCCCGACGAGGAGTTCGCCGGGCACCCCGACCGGCACCGGTCGGCCGTGCTGGTCCACCACGAACGCCAGGGCGTTGGAGATGGGCCGGCCGATCGGCGGGACCGCGTCGCCGGGTTCGACCACCGTCGAGGTGGCGACGACCGTGGTCTCGGTGGGTCCGTAGTTGTTGACCACGCGGAACGGCAGCCGTGCCCGCGGCGGCATCCGCAGCCGGTCACCGCCGGTCAGCACGTAGTCGAGGGTGCTGTCCGCCGCCCACGGCAGCGCCGCCAGGGCCTCGAGCATCGGCGTGGACAGGAACGTGGCGTGGACGCGCTGCTCGCACAGCCAGTCCCGCAGCAGATGCGGGGTGAGCCGGACAGTCTCGGTGGTGACGCAGCAGGTCGCGCCGCGGATCAGGCCGAGCCACAGCTCCCACGCCGCCGCGTCGAAACCGATCCCGGCCAGCAGCGCGATCCGCTGCCCGGGTTCCAGCCCGTACTCCCGCGCCGTCCAGTGCACCAGATTGACCAGGCTGCGGTGCTCGACCTGGACGCCCTTGGGGCGGCCGGTGGAACCGCTGGTGTAGATCAGGTAGGCAAGGTTGTGCGCTGCGGCGACTGGCAGGGGATCGGTGTCCGGCTCGCCGGCCAGCGTCGCGGTGTCCTCGTCGAGCAGCAGCAACGGTACGTTCGAGGGCAGCCGGCCGGTGTGCGCGGAGCCGGTGAGGACGACCGGGGTCGCGGTGTCCCGCACCATGTACGCCAGCCGCTCCGCCGGATAGTCCGGATCCAGCGGCACATACGGCGCCCCCGCCTTCAGGACGCCCAGCACGGCCGTCACCAGATCGGGGCCACGCTCCAGGCACACCGCGACCGGCATGTCCGGCTGCACTCCGTACCGAGTGCGCAGGTGGTGGGCGATCCGGTTGGCACGCGCGTTCAGTTGGCCGTAGGTCAGCGTGCCCTGCGGCTCCTCGACGGCCACCGTGTCCGGCTGCTGTGCCGCCCGCTCCTCGAACAGGCCGTGCAGCGTGGCAGTGTCCGGGAAGGCGGCCGCGGTGTCGTTCCACTCGACCACCGTCCGCCGCCCTTCCTCGGCAGTGAGCAGGCACAGCCGGGACAGCCGTGCCGCGGGCTCGCGGGCCACCGTCTCCAGCAGTGTGCCCAGGTGGCCGGCCAGCCGGGCGACCGTGTCCCGTTCGAAGAGGTCCGTCCGGTACTCCAGGGCGCCGCGCAGTCCGCCGTCCGCGTCCTCGGACATCATCAGGGTGAGGTCGAACTTGGCGTCCGGCAGCGTGACCGTGAACGGCTCCACGTCCAGCCCCGGGAGGCTCCAGCCGTGCTCGTCCGGCGTGTTCTGGAACACGAACATCGTCTGGAACAGGGGGTTGCGGGACAGGTCGCGGTCGGGGGCGAGTTCCTCCACGAGTCGTTCGAAGGGCAGGTCCTGGTGGTCGTAGGCACCGAGGGCGGTGTCCTTGACCCGGTCGAGGAGTTCGGTGAACGCCGGGTCGCCGGACAGGTCGGTGCGCAGGACGAGGGTGTTGACGAAGAAACCGATCAGATCCTCCGTCTCGGCACGGTTACGACCGGCGACCGGGCTGCCGACCGCGATGTCCTCCTGACCGCTGTACTTCGCCATCAGCAGCTGGAACACCGCCAGCAGCGACATGAACAGGCTCGCCCCCTGCCCCGCCGCCAGCCGCCGGGCCGCGCCGGCCACGTCGGCGGGCACCGAGAAGGACACCGTGCCGCCCCGGCCCGACCGCTCGGCCGGCCGCCGGTGGTCGGCCGGCAGTTCCAGCGGCCGTACTCCGGCGAGCCGCTCCCGCCAATACGCCGACTGCCCCGCCAGCGCCGGACCGTCCAGCACCTCGCGCTGCCAACTCGCAAAGTCCGCGTACTGGAGGCCGAGGGAGGCCAGGGTGCACGGCCGGCCGGCCACCGCCGCGCCGTACAGCTCGCCCAGCTCTCGAGCCAGGATGCCCTCCGACCAGCCGTCGGAGACGATGTGGTGCACCGTGAGCAGCAGCAGCCACTCCGTGTCGGCCACCCGCACCGCCACCGCACGCAGCAGCGGCCCGGCGGCCAGGTCGAACGGCCGTCCCGCCGCCTCGCGCAGCATCTCACGCGCGACGCCGGCACCGAGGTGCCGAGCGTCGTGGACGTCCACCGCCACCTCCCGCACGGCGTCGACGACCTGGAACGGACGTCCCGTGGCGTCCGCGACGAACCGGGTCCGCAGGATCTCGTGCGAGGCGGCCAGGGCTGTCAGCGCGGCACCGAACGCGTCCGGCGCGAAGTCCCCCTCGACCCGCAGCCCCACCGGGATCGCGTACTCGGCCCGGCCCGGCGCCAACTGGTCCAGAAACCAAAGGCGTTGCTGCGCGAAAGACAGCGGCAGGGCACCCGCCGACCGGTCCGCCCGCGGGATCGCGGCGCAGGTCCCCGGATCCAGCGCGTCCACGGCCGTCGCCAGCAGCGCCGGCGTCGGCGCGTCGAACAGCGTCCGGTACGGCACGTCCACCCCGAGGTCCCGACGCAGGCGGGAGGCGATCCGGACGGCCAGCAGGGAGTGACCGCCCAGCTCGAAGAAATCGTCGTCCGCGCCGACCTCATCGACGCCCAGCAGCTCGGCCCAGATGCCGACGACCGCCCGCTGTGTGGGTGTACGCGGCGCGGCGAACGCGGCGGAGACGTCCGGGCGGTGGCCCTCGGGCGCGGGCAGCGCCCGCCGGTCCACCTTGCCGTTCGGGGTGAGCGGCAGTCGCTCCAGCACGACGTACCGGGCGGGCAGCATGTGCTCGGGCAGCTCCCGCGCCAGCGCCGCGCGCAGCCCGGCCACGGCCACGGCCGTGCCGCCGGCCGGCACCAGGTACGCCACCAGCCGCTTGTCGCCCGGGACGTCCTCGCGGACCACGACCGCGGCCGCCGCGACGGCCGGCCGGGACAGCAGGGCGTTCTCGATCTCTCCGAGTTCCACCCGGTGCCCACGCAGCTTGACCTGGTCGTCCATACGGCCCAGGTAGACCAAGCGCCCGTCCGGCAGCCACTTCACCAGGTCGCCGGTGCGGTACACGCGTGCCTCGGGATCGGCCGAGAACGGGTGCGGCACGAACCGCCGAGCGGTCAGATCGTGCCGGCCCAGATAGCCGAGGGCCACGTTGACACCGCCGATCAGCAGCTCACCGGGCACTCCGACCGGCTGGACCTCACCGTGCGCCCCGACCACGTACACCTCGGTGTTGTCGATCGCCCGGCCCATCGGCACGTGGTCCGCCGCCGGGTCCACCGACACCGTCCGGCTGACCACGTTGCCGACGGTCGCCTCGGTCGGCCCGTACTCGTTGACGATCGCGGTGTCCCCGGTGCCCAGGGCCAGCGCCCGGTGCGCCAGCGCTGGTGTCAGGTCCTCGCCACCTGCGACCACCGTGGCAATGCCGTGCCGGACGCCGTCCTGCTCCAGCCGAGCGGTCAGCAGCTCCAGGTGCGAGGGCGTTGCCTTCAGAAAGCTGATCGGGACACCGGTCGCGACGATGTCCACGGCCGCGTCAAACACGCCGCGTCCCGGCTCCGGCCGCGGCACCACCAGGCACAGCCCCTGCACCAGCGGCAGGAACAGCGCGGTCACCGTCAGGTCGAAAGCCGCCGACGAGCACAGCAGCGAACCGATCCGCGCACCGGGCGCCGGAGGATAATTCCGGTCGCACCAGTGCAGGTAATTGACGACACCGCGGTGCCCGACCCGCACGCCCTTGGGGCGGCCCGTCGAACCCGAGGTGTAGATGACGTACGCCACGTCGTCCGGGCCCGCAGCGGCGACCGGGACGGTGCCGGTGCCGGCCGGCCACTCCCGGTCGGCCAGCAGCAGCGCGGTGCCCGGCGCAAACAGGCCCGCGTGCGCGGACTGCGTCACCACCACCGGCGCGGCACTGTCCTCGACCATGTACCTCAGCCGCTCGGCCGGGTAGGCCGGGTCCAACGGCACGTAGGCGGCACCCGACTTGAGCACGCCGAGCAGCGCGCACACCAGGTCCGGGCCGTGGTCCAGGCACACCGCGACCAGCGCGCCGGGGCCGACGCCCCGCTCCGCCAGGTACTGCGCCAGCCCCTCGGCCCGCTCGTCCAGCTCCCGGTAGGTCAGCCGCTGCCCGCCGTGCTCCAGGGCCACCGCGTCGGGCTGGAGCGCGGCCCGCTCCCCCACCAGCCGGTGTACGGTCGCGGTGTCCGGGAACGCGGACCGCGGCCCGTTCCACTCGGTCAGGATCCGGTGCCGCTCCGGCTCCGTCAGCATCTCCAGCGCGCTGAGCGACTCCCCGGGCGCGTCGGCGGCGGAACGCGCGAGCGTCGCGAGGTGCCCCGCCATCCGCTCCGCCGTTGCCCGTTCGAACAGATTGGTCCGGTAGCCGAGGACACCGCTCAGCCCCCCGCCGTCCGCGACGACTTCCAGCGTGACGTGCGCGT
This sequence comes from Streptomyces sp. NPDC002785, assembly GCF_040295565.1. NCBI lineage: Bacteria > Bacillati > Actinomycetota > Actinomycetes > Kitasatosporales > Streptomycetaceae > Streptomyces > Streptomyces sp. NPDC002785. Next base: position 14,642 of record NZ_JBEOVN010000116.1, read on the forward strand.
CCGGCGGGAACGCGGCGGCCTCCCGGCCGGCTGTGCGCCACGCGAACCACGCCACAGCGGCCACCGCGCCGCCGGCCGCTTCCGCCGGCACCGCGAGCGGCACCGGACCACGGCCGACGGCGTCCGCCATGCCTCGCGCGACATGCGCCAGGGCCTCGGTGAACGCCGGGTCGCCGGCCGCGCCCCGCACCACGATCGCCGCATCCGTGTCCCGCGTGCCGTCCGCCGGCACAGCCACCGGGACGTCGCCCCGGCCGGCGTGCCGCGCCAGCAGCGTGTGGAACACCGTCAGCAGGACCGCGGGCAGCTCCACGCCCCGGTCGCGGGCCAGCGCGGCCAGCGCGTCGGCGGTGCGGGCGGGCACGTCGAACGGGACCCGGTCCGCAAGGCCCGGTCCGTCGTCCGACGGCCGGCGGTCCGACGGCAGTTCCAGCGGCTCGAGGCCCGCCAGTGCGTGCCGCCACTCCCCCAGCTGGTGATCAGCCACCGTTCACTCCCCATCGTCAGGACATCGTCAGCGGTACAAGCGGTTCACGGGCGGCACGTCGTACGGCGCGCGGCGAGGGGCAGGGCGGGGGCCTCCGGGCGGGCCGGGGACCGTGCCGCCGACAAAACCGCGAGCACCGGCACCGAACGTCCGCGACGAGCAGGCTAGGACGCGCGGACGCGCGACCCCAGTGGACACAAATGACGCCCCTCGGGATGGTCACAACTGCCCAGTGCCGCTCGCGATCACCGCTGGCCACCATGGACGGCGTCACTAGTGCACAGCCCGGACGCCCCCACAAAGGGCGATTTCACGGGTACCCGGCCCGATCGCAGCGGTCGCGGCCCCATCACGGTGTCGAGAGGAAAAGCCGGTCGTGTACCCGCATCGCCAGCCCCCGGACAGCCCGCACCACGCAGTCCTGACCACCATCGCCTCGGACTCACACACCTGGAACCTGCTCTTCCTGCAACTACTGCTCGAGGAACAGGGCTGGGAGGTCACCAATCTCGGCGCGTGCGTCCCGGTCGATGTCCTGATCGAGGAGGCCACGGCCCGCACGCCCGGCCTCATCGTCGTCAGCACGGTCAACGGACACGGCGCCGAGGAGGCCACGGGCCTGGCCCGCGCGGTGCGCGCCGTGCCGGCGCTGGCCAGGGTGCCGCTCGTCGTCGGAGGCAAGCTGGACACCTCGGGCACCATCGCCCCAGACGTCCACGCCTCGCTCACCGACGCCGGCTTCGACGCCGTCCTGACCGGCGCGAACGCCGTCCCCGGACTGCTCGCCCTGCTCGACGCCCTGCCCGAGCACCGGCACGGAAGGTCCCACGCCGATGCCGTCCGCTGAACCCGCCCCCGTCGGCGGCGCCTTCCACCGCTTCATTGCCGACGCCGCCCGCACCGGCAGCCTCGTCGTGCAGCCCCGTATGGGCTTCGCCGACCCCGCCCGGATGCGCACCGGCCTGATCGCCACCCGTGCCGCCGACGCCACCACCGTCGGCACCCTCACCCTGGACAGCTTCACCCGCGTCGGCGATTACGCCGCCGCCGCCCGCGCCGTCGCCCAAGACCACCACCTCAACGGCTATCCACTGGTCAGCATGCCCATCGAGACCACCACCGGTCTCCTCGACGGCGTCCACGGACCCGGTTTCCCGGTCCAGGTACGGCACGGCTCCGCACGGCCCGGCCGGATCGTCGAAGCCCTCATCGCCGCCGGACTCGACGCCACCGAGGGCGGCCCCGTCTCCTACTGCCTGCCCTACGGCCGCACCCCGCTGGCCACCTCGGTCCGCGCCTGGGCCGAAGCATGCCGCAGGCTCGCCGCCCTGCGCGAGGCCGGCACCGAACCGCACCTGGAGACCTTCGGCGGCTGCATGCTGGGCCAGCTCTGCCCGCCCTCCCTGCTCGTCGCCCTCTCCGTCCTGGAAGCCATGTTCTTCCGCCAGCACGGCCTGCGCAGCATCTCCCTCAGCTACGCCCAGCAGACCAGCAGCGAACAGGACGAGGAGGCCGTCCACGCGCTGCGCGCCCTCGCCGCCGACCAACTCCCGGACACCTCCTGGCACGTGGTCGTCTACGCGTACATGGGCGTCTACCCGGAGACCTGGGACGGTGCGCTGCGGCTCGTGGCGGACGCCGCCCGGCTCGCCGTGCGCACCGGCGCCACCCGGCTCATCGTCAAGACGCCGGCGGAGTCGGCCCGCATCCCCTCCGTCGAGGAGAACGTCATCGCGCTGGAGACCGCCGCCGCTGCCGCCCGCACCACGCGGCCGGCCGCTCCGCCGCCGTCCACCGGCATCGAGGCGGAGGCCCGCTCCCTCGTCGAGGCCGTCCTGAACCTGCACGACGACCTCGGCCAGGCCCTGATCCGCGCCTTCGCCCACGGCTACCTCGACGTCCCCTTCTGCCTGCACCCCGACAACGCGGGGCGCACCCGCAGCTTCATCTCCGACCGCAACCGGCTGGAGTGGTCCCGCACCGGGTCGCTCCCGCTCGGCCGGCCCACCGCCGCACAGCCGTCCCGGCGGCTGACCTCGTCCGGACTGCTGCAAGCGCTCAACCACGTCAAGAACCGCTACGACGACCCCGCCGCCCGCCTCGACAGAGCGAGCTGATCCGAGCGGCCCCCGCCCCGGCGCCCCTCCGCCACCGGTGGCTGGTGCCCCCGACCCGGCAACGACAGGACAGGACACGACAGACATGACACTTCAGATAGATCTCCCGTCGGCACCCGAGGCCGCCGCACTGCCCTCACCGTTGGAGCACCTGCGCGACCCGCGCACCCACGCGGCCTTGCGCATCCAGCAGGCACTCATGGCCGGTGCCCGTTCCTTCCTGCGCTCCGACGGCGCCGTGGAGATGGCCCACCCGGTCATCGGCCCCGTCACCGACCCGGGCTCGCGCGGCGCCAAGCAGGTCGACGTCGACTACTACGGCCACCGCTACAAGTTGATGACCAGCGCCATCCTCTACAAGCAGGCATCGCTGCTGGCCTTCGACCGCATCTTCCTCGTCGCGCCCAACGTCCGCCTCGAACCCGTCGAGACCAGCAGCACCCACCGCCACCTCACCGAGTTCCGGCAGATCGACGTCGAGTACGCGGGCGCCACCCGGGACGACGCCATGGGCGTCGCCGAGCGGCTGGTCCGCCACGCCGTGACCACCGTCGTCGACGAGTGCGGCGACGACCTCGCCGTCCTCGGCCGCGACCCCGACGCCCTGCGCCGCCGCGTGGCCCGGCCGTTCGCCCGCGTCCCGCACGGCGAGGTCGTCGACGGCCTGCGCCGCGACGGGTACCCGCATGCCGCCGACACCGAGATCGAGTGGGAGGCCGAGGAGCGCATCTCCCGCCAGGCCGACGCCCCGTTCTTCATCGTCGGCTACCCCAAGGGCTCCCGCGGCTTCTACGACAAGGAGAGCACGGCCGAGCCCGGCACCCTGCTCAACTTCGACCTCATCGCCCCCGAGGGCTGCGGCGAACTGTGCAGCGGCAGCGAACGCGAGTACGACTACGCGGCCCTGGTCACCCGGATGCGCGAAACCGGCGAGAACCCCTCCAAGTACGCCTGGTACCTCGACGTCGCCCGGCACGGCATCCCCAGCAGCGCCGGCTTCGGGATCGGCCTGGAGCGCCTGACCCGATGGGTCACCGGCCTGGACTCCGTCTGGCGGACCACAGCCTTCCCGAAGATCGCGGGGGTCGTGTCGCCGTGACCCAACTGGCTGCACCCGGCCTGCCCGAGGACACCGTCCGCGCCCGGGCCCGCGACGGCGCCGCCGCCGTCTTCCCGCCCCTGAACAGCTACGGCACCGCCGTCTTCGGCGCCGCCCCCGAATCCGCCGGCGACGAGATCGACGGACTGCGCCTGGCCCCGCCCGTCTTCATGCCGGGCCGCCTGGCCAAGCTCATCGACCTCGGCCGCGAACCCCTCTACTCCGATGTCCGCCTCGACACCACCCTCGGCGGCTTCACCGCCCCGCTGCCGGTCTACCTGTCGGCGCTCGGCTCCACCCGCGTCACCGGCACCAGCCTCGCCCTCAGCCGCCAGGCCGGACGGCTCGGCATCCCCATGGTCATCGGCGAGAACGTCGCCCCCATGAACGGCTTCCGCTCCAGCGGCGACGACCACCGCAAGGGCCTGCTGGAACGCGTCCAGGCGTACTGCGAGGAACTCCCCGACGGCGTAGGCGGCATCTGTGTCCAGCAGAGCACCGAGGACGCCGACTCCGAGGTCTGGAACCATGTCTACAGCGACCCCGCCATCACCCGCCTCCTGACCACCGGCCGCCTCGGCTTCGAACTCAAGGTCGGCCAGGGTGCCAAGCCCGGCCTCGGCGGCCTCACCATGATCAGCGAAGCGGTCGCGGCCGACCTCGCCGGACAGTACGCCGTCGAACGGCTGGGCCCCAGCGCCTCTTCGATCCTGCGCTGCGCGAGCCCGGGCACCTTCACCGACGAGATCTTCCGCCGGCAGATCCAGCTCATGCGCAACAACTACCCGCGCGCCCGCTGCTGGGTGAAGCTCTTCCCCGGCCGCGACGTCGGCCAAGCCGCCGCCATCGCCTGGGACGCCGGCGCCGACGCCGTCGCCGTCGACGGTGCCGAGGGCGGCACCGGCTGGGCCCCGACCGGCTTCCTCGGCCACGTCGGACTGCCCCTCACCGAATGCCTGCGCCGCGTCGACCCCGCCGGCCGCACCCTCCTCGCCAGCGGACGTGTCTGGGACGGCATCCGCGCCGTGAAGCTGCTCGCCCTCGGCGCCCGCGCCGTCGGCCTCGGCCGCGCCGCACTGATCGCCGCCGACGAGGACCCCGAGCACGGCCTCGAACGCCTGCTGGACGCCATGGCACTGGAATTGCGCATGGCTGTCAGCGCACTGGGCCGCTACGCGGCGGAGGAGACCGGCCCCGAAGACCTTTGGGAGCCCCGGTCATGATCTACGAGCACACCTACGAGCTGGTCACCGACGACCTCTTCGTCCTGCTGCCCCGGATGGTGCCCGGCTCGGACCTCTTCCTGAAGATCGAGGGCCTCAACCCGGCCGGCTCCGTCAAGCTGAAGACCGCGCTGAGCCTCATCGAGGACGCCGAGCACCGTGGCGTCCTCGCGCCGGGCGCCCACGTCATCGAGTCCTCGTCCGGAAACCTCGGTATCGCCCTCAGCTCCATCTGCGCCACCAAGGGCTACCGCTTCACCTGCGTCGTCGACCCGAACACCAACGCCACCAGCATCGATCACATGCGTGCCCTGGGCGCCGAGGTGGTCGTCGTCGACACCGTCGACGCCAACGGCGGCTTCCTCCAGTCCCGCATCGCCCACATCCGGCGCCACATCGAAGCGGACCCGACCGTGGTCTGGCTCAACCAGTACGCCAACCCGGCCAACCCACGCGCCCATTACGAACAGACCGCGCGCACCCTGCTCAAGACGGTCCAGCATCTCGACTACCTGTTCATCGGCGTCGGCTCCACCGGCACGTTCGTCGGCTGCGCGCAATACCTGCGCGAGTTCTCGCCGCACACCCGGATCGTGGCCGTCGACGCCCTCGGCTCCGTCATCTTCGGCGCCGCAACCGGCCCGCGACGCATCCCCGGACTGGGCGCCAGCCGCATCCCCGAACTGTTCGAACCCGGCCTCGCCGACGACGTGGTGCTGGTCGCCGAGGAGGACGCCGTACGCGAGTGCCGGCTGCTCGCCCGCACCCACGGCCTGCTCACCGGCGGCTCCACCGGCTCGGTCCTGGCCGCCGTCCGCCGCCGCGCCGACACCATCCCAGCCGGCTCCCGCATCGCCGCGATCTCTCCCGACCTCGGCGAGCGCTACCTCGGCACGGTCTACAACAACGACTGGGTCGAGCGGAACTTCGGCGTCCTCACCTGATCCCGCCTGCGAAAGGCAACCACCGATGTCAACCTTCCACGTGATCGACGGCTCCGTTGCCCAGGATGTCATCGACTCCGCGCCGTCGGACGTCCTGGACCTCGTGCGGGAGACCTACCTCCAACACGGCCGCGGGGCCACCGTGAACCCCAACAGCCATTTCCTGCGCTTCCCGCACGATCCCGGCGCCCGGATCATCGCTCTGCCCGCCCACCTCGGCGGCGACACACCGGTCTCCGGCCTCAAGTGGATCGCCAGCTACCCGCAGAACGTGAGCCAGAACCTGCCGCGCGCCTCCGCCGTCCTCCTGCTGAACGACGCCGAGACCGGCTACCCGTTCGCCTGCCTGGAGGCGTCCGGCATCAGCGCCGCCCGCACCGCGGCGTCCGCCGCGCTCGCCGTGGAGACCCTCGCCGACGGCGACAGCCCGAAGACGGTGCTCTTCGTCGGCGCCGGCGTCATCGGCCGGACCGTCTCCGACTTCCTCGCGGCGCGCGGCACCAACGTCCGTGAATGCCTGGTCCACGACCACGTCGACGCGTACGCCGAGACCTTCGCCGCCTACGCCGCGGGCACCCACGGCTGGCAGACCCGCACCGTGGCACAGATCGACGCGGCCCTGGCCACCGCCGACCTGGTCATCCTCGCCACCACCACACCGGCGCCCTGGCTGACGGACCGGCAGACCCTCCTGCCGGGCCAGCTCATCCTGAACCTGTCCCTGCGCGACATCCACCCCACTGTCATGATCAAGTGCCACAACGTCCTGGACGACATCGACCACTGCCTCACCGCGCAGACCTCGCCCCATCTGACGGAGATGGAGTACGGCACGCGCGACTTCATCGACGGCACGCTGGCCGACGTGCTGCGCGGCGATGTGACCCTGGCCCACGACCGCCCCACCGTCTTCTCCCCGTTCGGCCTCGGCGTCCTCGACCTGGCCGTCGGCTACCACATCTACCGAACCGCCCTGCGCACCGGTCGCGCCACCGAGATACCGGGCTTCTTCCCCGAGTTGAAGCGCTGGTGAGCCGAGCGGCACCGGCCGCATCCTCCGACGCCCCGGTCTCGCGCTCCCACCGAACACATGGTGGGACCACGGGACCGGGGCGTCGGCATGTGCGCCGAAAGGGGCAGGGAGGGAATGCGGGAGGACCGGGGTGGAGACGTCACCGGCAGCGGGGCCCGGGGCAGCGCCGGGCAGGGAGACCCTGAGGCTCCGAAGCCCCGCGCCGCCCCGGGCCGACAGCACGGGCCGGGCCCCCACAACCCGGCCCCGGTGCACCGCGCGGTCCGGCCTGGCCGGTCCGGGTGGAGCCCCGGTGGGGCCGGGCGAGAAGGGACCGAGCAGGGCGGCGCGCTCCCCAGGCCACGGCCACCGCCGCTCACGGACGACGGCGAGCCGACGAACATGACGAGGGGCCCACCACGTTTCCGTGGTGGACCCCTCGTCGGCTCTGCCGGCTCCCGTACTCCGGCGACGATCCACGGTCAGACCTGCAGCAGCTCCCGTTCCCGGTCGGCGCCGCCGGCCCGCGCCGCCTCCCGCAACACGGAGACCACGGCGTCCAGTTGCTCGTCGCCCCTGACCATCTCCATGTGACGACCCGGCATCGCCCGCTGGGCCAGACCTGCCGGGTAAAGCCCGCGCCAGTGGGCGAGGTACTGGGTCTCCGGTACCTCGTCGCCGCTGCCGTCGCGCACCGTGTCGCTGACGAACAGCGTCGCCCTGGCCGCCGAGCGGCCGGGCCGGTAGGCGGCGAGCGAGCGCACCTCGGCCTCCAGCACCGCAAGGGGAAGCCACTCGTCGAGCGTGACCAGGTCCTCATCGAGGTTCATCTCCGGAGCCAGACGCCGCAGCTCCCGCTCCGTCGCGGCCCGTTCGGCACCGTGCTCGTCCTGACCGCGGCGCCACAGCTCGTTCACCCGACGGTACACCTCGGCGTGTCGCTGGAAGTGGTCCCGCTGGTCGTCGCCGGTCACCGCCGGCTCCAGCAGGTACAGACCGGCCACCTCCTCCGGGGCCTGCACACCCATCGCGTGTGCAATCACCGCGCCGGTCGACCATCCGAGGATGGTGCACAGGCCCGCGGGCCGCACACGGCGGATCTCCCGCCAGTACCGGTCCGCGATCGACTCGATCCCGACGAGCGGCGCCTCGTCCGCGTTCAGTCCCGGCGCCTGGATGCCGTACACGGTGAACCTGCCCGTCAGGCATCGTGCGAGAGCCCGGTACGGGTGGGTGCTGCCGCCGCCCGGGTGCACGCAGAAAAGGACGGGCAGCTCCGGGTCCGCCACGGACGACAGGAGCACCACCAGCCCGGCCGACGCCGCCTGTGGGACGTCCAGCGCGGCCGCCAGCTGGGCCACCGTCGGGTGCCGCACCAACTGCTGGAGGGCGACGCCCAGACCGGCTTCCCGCAGCCGAGAAACCACCCGCACCGAGCTGATCGACTGTCCGCCCAGTTCGAAGAAGTTGTCGTGGATGCCGATGGTGTCGATGCCGAGGACGTCGGACCACACTCCGGTGATGGTCTCCTCCGTCGAGTTCCGGGGTGCGGTGTAGGTGGTGGCGAGTTCGGGTCGGTGGTGGTCTGGCGCGGGGAGGGCCTTGGTGTCGACCTTTCCGTTGGGTGTGAGGGGC
>NZ_JBEOVN010000117.1:0-23156 GCF_040295565.1 Streptomyces sp. NPDC002785
GCCCCGCGCCCCCCTGATGGGGTGCGCGGGGCTCCGTCGGGCAGATTCCGTACAGATGTCAGGACTTGGCGGCGGTGCCGAAGGCCGGGACGACCGAGCCCTGGTAGGTGTCCTCGATGAACTTCTTGACCTCGTCGGAGTGGAGGAGCTTCACGAGCTTCTGGACGCGGGTGTCCTTCTCGTTGCCCTTCTTCACGACGATGATGTTGGCGTACGGGTTGCTGTCGGCCTTCTCCAGCGCCAGGGCGTCCTTGGAGGGCTTGAGCTTGGCCTCGATGGCGTAGTTGCCGTTGATGACGGCGGCGTCCACATCGTTCAGGGCGCGGGGCACGGTCGCGGCCTCCAGCTCCTTGAACTGCAGGCCCTTCTTGTCGGTGATATCGCTCAGCTTGGCATCGGTTCCGACGCCGGCCTTAAGGGTGATCAGGCCCTTCTCGGCGAGCAGCTGCAGGGCGCGGCCCTCGTTCGTGGTGTCGTTGGGCACCGCGATCGTCTGGCCGGACTTGATGTCGGCGATGGCCTTGGCCTTCTTGGAGTAGAGGCCGAGAGGCTCCAGGTGGACGGTGCCGACGGAGACGAGGTGGGTGTTGTTCTTCTTGTTGAAGTCGTCGAGGTACGGCTGGTGCTGGAAGAAGTTGGCGTCGACCTGGCCGGTCTCGGTGGCCGTGTTCGGCAGGACGTAGTCCGTGAACTCCTTGACCTCCAGCTTGAGGCCCTCCTTCGCCGCCAGGTTCTTCTTGACGAAGTTCAGGATGTCGGCGTGCGGCGTCGGGGACGCGGCGACGACGAGCGCCTTGGAGGTGTCGGCCTTGGCGCCGGTCTCGCTCTTGGACGCCGGGTCGGACGACGTGCCGCAGGCGGTGAGGCCGAGGGCAAGGGCGGCGGTGGCGGCGGCAGTTGCGGTGATCTTGATGTTCTTACGCACGAAAAGTGCCTCTTTCTGGTGGTGAAGGTGGTGCGCCCGGACAAGGAGTTCGGGCTTGAGTGGAGAGGAAGTCTCAGGTGGTGGTGCGGCCCCGGCGGGCCAGCAGGCGTACGGCCGTGTCGCCGATCAGCTGGATCACGGTCACGATGACGATCAGCAGCGCGACCGTGATGAGCATGAACTGGTTGTCGAAGCGCTGGAATCCGTAGGTGACGGCCTTGGAGCCGAGCCCCTCGCCGCCGACCGCGCCGGCCATCGCGGAGTAGCCGATGAGCACGATGACGGTGGTGGTGACGCCGGAGATGAGCGAGGGCAGTGCCTGCGGCAGCAGCACCTTGCGGACGATCGTCGGAATGGACCCGCCCATCGACTGGACGGCCTCGACGAGCCCGTGGTCGACCTCGCGGACGGCCGTCTCGACGAGCCGTGCGAAGAACGGGATGGCACCGACGGCGAGCGGCACGATCATCGCGGTCGGGCCGATGAAGGTGCCGACGACCCAGGTGGTGAAGGGGATCAGGGCAATCAGCAAGATGATGAACGGCAGCGAGCGGCCGATGTTCACGATCACGCCGATGACCTTGTTCACCGGGGTGTTCCGGAGCAGTCCGCCCTTGTCGGTGAGGACCAGCAGGACGCCGAGCGGCAGCCCCACGAGAACGGTGACGACCGCGGACCAGAGCACCATGTAAAGGGTGTCGACGGTTCCCTGGGTGAGCAGCGGCTGCATTTCGGACCAGGTCACTTCGCCACCTCCTTGGTCAGCGGTGCGGGGGTCTGTACGGGGATGGAGGCGGCGTCGTGCTCCACGACCTCGGCCTGGAGGCCCTGCTCGCGCAGGAAGCCGATCGGGACGACGTTCTCCTCGAAGCGGCCGGGCAGCTCGATGCGCATCCGGCCGATCTGGTTGCCGCCGACGGTGTCCATCGCGGCGCCCAGGATCGAGATGTCGATGTTGTACGTACGGGAGAGCTGCGAGATCAACGGCTGGGTCGCGGCTTCGCCGTGGAAGGTGACGTCGACGACCGTGCGATCGGGGCCGGAGGCCGTACCGCCGACGGGGAACAGCTCATGGGCCAGTTCGGAGCCGGGGGTGGCGAGCAGTTCGCCGACGGTGCCCGACTCGACGATGCGCCCCTTCCGCATCAGCGCGGCGGAGTCGCAGATGGTCTTGACGACGTCCATCTCGTGCGTGATGAGCAGGACGGTCAGGCCGAGCTGCTGGTTGAGGTCGCGCAGCAGTTGGAGGATGGAGCGGGTGGTCTCGGGGTCGAGGGCGGAGGTCGCCTCGTCGGAGAGCAGCACCTTGGGGTCTCCGGCGAGCGCGCGGGCGATGCCGACGCGCTGCTTCTGACCGCCGGAGAGCTGGCCGGGGTAGGCCTTGGCCTTGTCGGCGAGCCCTACCAGGTCGAGGAGTTCGAGGGCCTTGCGGGAGCGGTCCTTGCCAACGACGCCGAGGATCTCCAGCGGGAGTTCGACGTTGTCCTGGACGTTTCGCGAGGCCAGCAGGTTGAAGTGCTGGAAGACCATGCCGATGCGGCTGCGCGCCTCACGCAGTTCCTTGCCGGCCCGGCGGCCTCGCCCGGCAAGGGCGGTGAGGTCCTGGCCGGCCACGGTCACGGTGCCGGAGGTGGGGCGTTCCAGGAGGTTGATGCAGCGGATCAGGGAAGATTTTCCGGCGCCGCTCTGTCCGATGACGCCGTACACCTCGCCCTCGCGGACATGCAGGCCGACGCCGTCCAGGGCGGTGACCTCGCGGCCGCGCGACTGGTAGACCTTCGTGAGGCCCGAAGTGGTGATCACAGGGGTTTCCGTCACTGTCGAGTGCGCGGCGCGGTGTCCGCCGGGCACGGGGCATTCGTCTGATGAGACTGGTTGGACGTTTCGATCGGACGTTCCAAGCGGGGGTCTCGGCACGGCTGAGCCATGGGTGGCCGGGCAGCGGTGCTCGGGCAGGCTCGTTCCGCCGGATGCGGACGGCTCGGGCTCGGTCTCGCTTCGGGGCGCGAGGCTCAGGCAGGGGCCCTCAGAAGGCGCGCATTCGACACATACAACGAGCACCGGGCGTCGTGATCGCCTCGGTCGCAAGGATGCGGTTGCTCGTCGTGGTCATGCGGCAAGTAAAACAGACGTAGCGTTCCACTCGACCCGTATGTCCGTATGGCGGACAGCCGTGGATGGTGGTGCGAGCCGGTTCAGCCGACTGTCGTGATTTCCATCCCCTCGGCCGTGACCTGCACTGATACGGCGGAGAGGTTATCGACGACGACGTTCGCGTCCAGCTCGGAACGGTCATGCGTTGTGGCCAAGGCCACGGTCTTCATGCCTGCCGCCCGCCCGGCCCGCAGTCCGGCGGGGGCGTCCTCGAAGACCACGCAGCGGGCCGGGTCGACACCGAGGCACCTGGCGGCCAGGAGGTAGGGCTCGGGGTCGGGCTTGCCCCGGGTGACATCCTCGGCGGCGACCATCACGGGGAAGTCGACCCCCACTTCGCGCAGCCGGGCCTCGCCGAGCGGCCGGGTGGCGGAGGTGACGACGGCCCATCGGTGCGCGGGCAGCGCACCGAGCAGCTCCTTGGTGCCGGGCAGAATCATGACTCCGCCGGGTGCGTCCTCGATCTCCAGCTGTTCTATGCGGGCCAGGGCCCCGTCGACCCGGTCGGCGGGCAGCAACTCGGCGATGATCTCGCCGGCCGTCCGGCCGTGCAGTTCGACACCCTGGAAGTCCTCCGCCGTCATGCCGTACTCCTGGGCCCACCTGGTCCAGCAGCGGTACACCGACTCGATCGAGGAGAGCAGTGTTCCGTCGTTGTCGAACAGCAGGGCTTCGGCATGGATCTTCATGTGCATCGACACTAGAGCCTTGCCTTCGGGCCATGTCCTCCGGGTACGGGGGCGCACGCAGGGGGCCCTTTGGTCCGTAATACCCTCACCTCATGCTTGACGCCCTGACGATCGCGGTCGCCGTGACCGCGCTCGCCCTCGCCGCCTGGTGCGGATTCGCCGCATACCGGGACCAGCCGACCAAGGACTGGCACTTCATCGCGATGGCCGTGGTCTCGCTGCTGGCGCTGGCCCAGCTGGTGGTGGGCATCGTGCAGTTGTCCCGGGGCGAGCGGCCCGAGCAGGGCATGACGATCTTCATCGCGTACCTGATCGGGGCCTTCCTCGCCGTGCCCGCGGCCGGTTTCCTGTCGCTCACCGAGCGGACCCGATGGGGTTCGGTGACGGTGGCGGCGGGCGCGGTCGTACTGGCCGTCCTCGAAGTACGGCTCTACGACATCTGGGGAAACTGACCGTGACCGACACCGATCGCACCTCCGCAGCGGCCACCGGCGAGAAGCAGCCCTTCGACCTGGGCACCGGTCCCGGCCGGGTACTGGTCTGGTTCTACGGGGTGTTCACTGTCGCGGCGGCCTCCCGCTCGATCGTCCAGATGATCCTGGACTTCGACAAGGCGCCGCTCGCCTATGTGCTGTCGGCCGCCGCCGCTGTCGTGTACGGATTCATCACGTACTCGCTGGTGCGCGGCGGCGAGAAGGCGCGCAGGTCGGCGCTGGTGTGCTGCGCCGCTGAGCTCCTGGGTGTGCTGGTCGTGGGGACCTGGACGATGGTGGAGCCCTCGGCGTTCGCGGACGCCACCGTCTGGTCCGACTTCGGCATGGGCTATCTGTTCATCCCGGTGATCCTGCCGATCACCGGGATGATGTGGCTGCGCCGAGCGAAAAACCCGTGGGCCGAGTGAGAACGCGTGACCGGCCCTAAGCGCTGGCCACGTAGACGGGCGCGGCCACGTCCTTCTCCAGCAGGATCATCCGGACACCGTCCTGGCCCGTCTCGATGCCCACGGGGGCGTAACCAGCCCGCCGATAGAGCCGCAGATTACCCTCGCTGCGATGCCCGGTGTGCAGCCGGAAGCGGGTGGCCGACCGCTCGTCGACGAGTCCCGACTCGGCGGCCCGCAGCAGCCGGGCGCCGAGCCCGTGCCCCTGGAGCCGCGGGTGGACGCAGAGCCTCCCGATCTGCCCGGTGCCGTCCTGATCGGTGGCTCCACGGACCGAACCGACGACTTCGTCACCCAGCCGCGCCACGAACACCAGATTCGTGGCGATCTCCGCGCGCACCGAATCGAGGGTCTGGACGAGCGGGTCGATCCGGTAGTTCCCGTACAGCTCCGCCTCGCTCTGGAAGCAGAGGTACTGAAGTTTCAAGATCTGTTCGGCGTCCTGTGCCGTCGCCGCCGAGATGATCACGCTCATGCCCATGTGCGCATGCCTCCGCCCACCTGATCCATCGATTGTTTCTCACGCTCCTTTCCCCGCAGTTCAGGAGCTACAACCTCCGCCGCGAGCATTCTGCGCAGACATCCAAGGCATCGGGAACGGATCGGACCCAAACTCCCCTGTGACATACCCAACTTCCCTGCGATTTCCCGGTAGGTGGGATCACCGGGCGAGAGCATCGCCGCCAGCAGCTGGGCACACCGGCCGGGCAGTCGGTCCACCGCGGCGCGCAGCGCCCGGCGTTCGTCGGCGCCGACGGCGATCCGCTCCGGGCAGCCGGCCGGATCCGCGGAGGTCTCGTCACGGTAGGGGCGTTCGTATCGGACGGTGCGGCGGGCCCGGCGGGCCTCCGCCCGTACGGCGTGCCGCACCCAGCGCGCCGTGTCCACCGGCGGCCCGTCCTGCGCCAGCCGCTCCAGCAGCCGCAGCCAGACGGCCTGTTCGAGATCGGCGGGTTCGATCGCCGCGCCCGTTGCCGAGGCGGCCGCCTCGGCCGTGGCCTCGGCGCTCACCAGCGGATACAGGGCATGGACGACGGCCGCGGGGGCGGCGGCGGTCCCTGTGGGGGCAAGATCGAAAAGCGTCATGCCCCGGCCGACGCACCTGTGCCGACGGCCGGTTGCCTCACCCGGCGGGCACCACCCGACCGGGGCACGCCCCGGCCGGGTGCTGACGCCGGTGTCACTTCGCGGCGAAGTCCTCCGCGGCGAGAAGAGCGGTGTCCGGGTTGTCGGAGAAGATCCCGTCGATACCCGTAGCGAAGTACGCCTGGAACGCACCGAATGCGTCACCGTAGGCGTTGGGGTCCGTGCCGCGTCGGAAGTCGGCGGGCAGGAAGCTGTTCTCGTTGCGCATGGTGTACGGGTGCAGGACCAGCCCTTGGGCGTGCGCGTCCTTCACCAGGGCGGTCGGTGCGGTGAGCCGGCCCGAGGCGTCTTTGGGAATGATCAGGTCGAGGGTGGGTCCGATGCCCTGGGCGAAGGAAGCCATCCATTTCAGGCCCTCGGGCTTCACCAGGTCGGCGACGGTACGCGGATCGCCGGACGTCACGAAGTCCCAGGGCCGCTCGCCCGCGCCGGAGAGCAGTACGACGCGCGGGGTGGCGACGAGTCCGGCCAGCCGCTGGATGCTGCCGGGCTCGAAGGACTGGAGGATGAGCGGCGACTGCTTGCGGTGGCGGTTGTAGCGGCGCAGCAGCTTGGCGAGGGGCTCTTCGAGTCCGAGGCCGAGGCTGCGGAAGTAGGTGGGGTGCTTGGTCTCGACGTACAGCCAGATCTGCTTGCCGCGCTTGCGGCCCTCGCGGTCGGCCCACCGGAGCACCTCTTCGAACGTGGGGATCTCCCAGCGGCCGTCGTAGAGCGTGTTCTTCTGACGGGTGCCGGGGATGCGCTCCTTGGCGCGGAGCGTCTTCAGTTCGGCGAGGGTGAAGTCCTCGGTGAACCAGCCGGTGAGGGAGACCCCGTCGACCTTCTTCGTGGTTCTGCGGCTCGCGAACTCGGGGTGGGCGGAGACATCGGTGGTGGCGGTGATGTCGTTCTCGTGACGGCAGACGAGGTGGCCGTCCTTGGTCGGCACCAGGTCCTGCTCGATGATGTGCGCGCCCATGTCGAGGGCCAGCTGGTAGGAGCCGAGGGTGTGCTCGGGTCGGTAGCCGCTGGTGCCGCGGTGTCCGATGACGGTGGGCACCGGCAGGTCGAGGCGGAATCCATGACCGCCGCCGGGGCCGCCGGCCCGTTCGGAGGCGTTGCCGGCGGCGTCGGCCGGGCTGCCGGCCAGTCCGACGGCGGCCGTGCCCAGTACGGCGGCTCCCGCTCCCAGCAGGGTTCTGCGGCCGGGACCTGCCTGCGCGCGCGCTGTCATGAATGCTCCTCGCGTGTGATGTCTGGCGCCTGTCGGCGAGGCCCGAGCGTAGAGAGTCGTACCGTCGGAGGAGCAGCTCCTGGACGAACATGGCGGAAACTCACGTCGACACCGCGTATCCACTCGATGAACCCGATGTGCGATGGGCGAGTTCCCGCGAGTATCGTCCTCACCTGCATGGAACGTCACGATCCCGCGCCTCGGCCGGCCCGGCCACTACACCGGAGGAACCGTTGTCCCGACACGCACTCATCAAGGCAGTGCTCGGACCGATCTTGCGTCTGATGTTCCGCCCCCAGGTGGAGGGTGTGGAGAACATTCCCGGGGACGGTCCGGTGATCCTCGCGGGCAACCATCTGACGTTCATCGACTCGATGATCATGCCGATCTGCTGCGACCGACAGGTTTCCTACATCGGCAAGGACGAGTACGTGACGGGCAAGGGGCTCAAGGGCCGGGCGATGGCCTGGTTCTTCACGGGCTGCGGCATGATCCCGGTGGACCGTGACGGCGGCCGCGGCGGTGTCGCGGCACTGATGACGGGCCGTCGGGTGCTGGAGGAGGGCAAGGCGTTCGCCATCTACCCGGAGGGCACCCGCTCCCCCGACGGCCGCCTCTACCGGGGCCGTACAGGCATCGCCCGGCTGACGCTGATGACGGGTGCGCCGGTGGTGCCGTTCGCGATGATCGGTACGGACAAGCTGCAGCCCGGTGGTACCGGTCTGCCCCGTCCCGGCAAGGTGACGGTCCGTTTCGGTGCGCCGATGGAGTTCTCCCGCTACGAGGGCATGGACCGCGACCGCTACGTACTGCGGGCGGTGACCGACTCCGTGATGGCCGAGGTGATGCGGCTGTCCGGTCAGGAGTACGTCGACATGTACGCGACGAAGGTCAAGGCCGCGTGAGCTGACGCGCGGCGCGGGACATACGGAAGGGCCGCCTGGTAGGGCGGCCCTTCCGTATGTCGTCACCACGCCTATGGCCCGAAGAGCGGTCGGCTACTGGTGGACGATGCCGTCCTCCAGCTTCTGACCGCGCAACAGGAACCAGGCGGCGACGGCCGTCGCCAGCAGGACCGCTGCGCCGACACCCGCGGCGAGCCGCAGTCCGTCGACGAACGACTCCTGTGCCGCGGAGACCAGTGCGCTCGCCTGCTGTGCCGGAAGGCCGTGGGCCGCTTCGACGGCGCCGCCCAGCGATTCATGGGCCGCTGCGGCGTTGGCGGACGGGACGCCCTTCGGAGTGGCGAAGTCCTGGTAGACGCCGGTGACGATGGAGCCGAGCAGGGCGATGCCGAGGGCCGCGCCGAGTTCGTACGCCGTCTCCGAGACCGCGCCCGCGGAGCCCGCCTGCTCCTTCGGGACGCTGGAGAGGATCACATCGGAGGTGACGGTGAAGGCGAAGCCCGCACCGACGCCGACGACCAGCAGCACCGCGCCGATCAGCGGATAGGCGGTCTCCTTGTGGATCAGGGTGACCACGGCGAGCGCCAGGCCGATGGCCGCGAGACCGCCGGACACCACCGACCGCACCGAGTAGCGCCGGGCTGCCAGGCCCGCGAGCAGACCCGCGGTGACCGCACCGACGGCTGCGGGCAGTTCGGCGAGCCCGGCCTCCAGCGGCCCGCGTCCCTGTACCAGTTGCAGGAACTGGGAGAGGAAGAAGACGAGCCCGGACAGACCGAGGATGGTCAGCAGATCGGCGAGGACCGCACCCGAGAAACCCCGGTGGTGGAAGAGCCGCATGTCCAGCAGGGGTGCGGGGAGCGTGAGTTGCCTGCGTACGAACCAGAAGAGCGCGGCCAGGCCGCCGATGCCGGTGACGGCGATCCCCCAGCTCGTGCCGTGCGCGGCCAGCTCCTTGATGGCGTATACGACTCCGATCACGCCGATGAAGGAAAGTGCCACGCTGACCAGGTCCCAGGGGCCCCGTGCCGGATTCTTCGACTCGGGAATCATTTTGATGCCGACGACCACGAGGACGGCCATGACCGGCAAGTTGATCAGGAAGACCGAGCCCCACCAGAAGTGCTCCAGGAGGAACCCGCCGACGACGGGTCCCACGGCCGCACCCGCGGAGGCCATGGCTCCCCAGATACCGATGGCGAGGCTGCGCTCGCGCGGATCGTGGAAGAGGTTGCGGATCAGGGCGAGCGTGGACGGCATCAGGGTGGCACCCGCGACACCGAGCAGCGCCCGCGCCAGGATCATCATCTCGGGCGTGCTCGCGTACGCATTGAGCACGGAGACCGCGCCGAAGGCGACGGCGCCGGTCAGCAGCAGCTTCTTGCGGCCGATGCGGTCACCGAGGCTGCCCATGGAGACGAGGAGCCCGGCGATGACGAAGGAGTAGACGTCGCCGATCCAGAGCAGCTGGGTGCCGGACGGCTTGAGGTCCTCGGTGAGGTAGGGGGTGGCGAGGCCGAGGACTGTGGCGTCCACGGCCACGAGCAGCACGGCGAGGACGAGGACGGCCAGGGCGATCCACCGCCCCGGACGGCGCAGCTCCTGGGAGGTTTCCGTGTGCTGTTCGAGACCGCTCATTGCTCCACGCTCCGACGTGCACCGCCGAGCAGCAACTCGACGATCATGTACTGGAAATCCTGCCCGGCGACCCGGCCCACCTGGACGGCCCAGGCTCCGGTGGAGACGAGTCCGTAGAGGGCCTCGGTCAGCCAGGCGGGGGTGAGGTCGATCCGGAACTCGCCGCGCTCCTGGCCGCGCCGGAAGAAGGCGGAGACCCGGGCGTCGAGCCGGTTCCAGCCCTCGTTCACCTCGTCGCCCTCGAAGAGCTGGTTCTCGTTGACGAGGAACGAGAGCAGTCCGGCGCTCGGCTCGACGGCCGCGACGAGTCGGCGCAGCGCCTCCTCGCAGCTCCCCTCGTCGAGCGCGGCGTCGTCGAGGGCCGCTTCGAACTCCTGGATTCCCAGGTTCTCCAACGCTTTGACCAGGGTGTCCCGTCCGGCGAAGTGCCGGTGCAAAGTGGCGCGTCCGATGCCTGCGGCCTTGGCGACCTCGTCCATGGTGGCGGTCGATTTACGGGTCAGCAGGGCGGCGGCACTGCGCAGCACCTGCTCACGGTCAAGTGTCATGAGACGACGATAAACCATCTGAGACAAAAACGTCTCATCGAAGGCGTCGCCCTCCATGGAGCGGAGAGAGGACGATGTCGACATGAAGCCGCTGCTGCTGATCGACATCGACGGTCCGCTCAATCCGTACGCGGCACTGATGCTCCGCCGGGTCCCGGACGGCTATGCGATGCATCTGATGCGTCCCACGGGGTGGGACTACGGGCCGCCGCTGCCCGTCCTGCTCAACCCGGAACACGGCCAGGCGCTGCTGGCCCTCACCGGCCGTTACGAACTGGTCTGGGCGACGACCTGGAAGAACGAGGCCAACGCGTGGATCGGGCCGCGGCTCGGGCTGCCCCCACTGCCGTACATCGACTGGCCGTCGATGCATGGCGGCGCGCCGGACGGTACGTACTGGAAGACGCAGTACGTCGTGGAGTACGCGGCCGGCCGGCCGTTCGCCTGGGTCGACGACGAGATCGCCGAGCAGGACCGGGAGTGGATCTCGGGGCAGGGAGCGGCCGAGACGCTGCTGCTGTGGATCGACCCGCGGATCGGACTGCTGTCGGCCGATTTCGAGAAATTGGCCGTGTGGGCGGACGGCCGCCGGGGCAGCGGACACTGAGCACACCGTACGGCCGCCCGCCCAGGGTCACCCGGTGCCGCCCACCCCGGGCCGGACCCATCAGCGGCGCCACCACGAACATCATCACTGTCAGTCGTTGAGGACGGTCAGATCGAGGTCGGGGAGGCGGGCCGGGTCGTTGATCACGGACATCCCGACAACCCTCCCCCCCGCGATCGTGAAGATCATGACCGCGAACCACCGGCCCTCGCGCGTCGAGATGACGGCCAGGTCCCCGTCGACCAGTGCGGGCTGCGACGACTGGGCGAACGGCGCGAACATCATCGCCTGACGGGCCACGGCCGCGGCACCCCGCACCAGGGACGGCGCTCCGACACCACCGGCGCCTCTGTCGGAGCGCACCACCACGTCCGGGGCGAGCACGGCGACGAGGGCCTCGAAGTCACCGCCGCGGGCGGCGGCCAGGAAGGCGTCGACGACTTGACGCTTGCGGGTGAGGTCGGGGTCCGGATCCGGGTCCGCTCCCTGCACCCGGCGACGGGCCCGGCTGGCGAGCTGCCGGGCCGCGGCCGGCGTGCGGTCCACGATGCGGGCGATCTCGTCGAAGGGCACGGCGAACATGTCATGCAGTACGAAGGCGAGCCGCTCGGCGGGGTCGAGCGTTTCGAGGACGACCAGCATCGCGAGACCGACCGAGTCGGCCATCAGCGCCTGCTGCTCGGGATCGGCATCCGGCTGAGCGCCAAGCACCGGTTCGGGGGCGCGTGCCTCGGGTGCCGGTGTGTCGAGAGGCTCCTCGCGGCGGGAGCGGCGGGAGCGGAGCATGTCCAGACACACCCGCCCGACGACCGTCGTCAGCCAGCCGCTCAGGTTCTCGATCGCCCGGCTGTCGGAACGGCTGAGCCGGATCCAGGCCTCCTGGACCGCGTCATCCGCCTCGCCCGTCGAGCCGAGCATCCGGTAGGCCACGGCCTTCAGCTGAGTCCGGTTCTCCTCGAAGCGTTCTGCCAGGAACTCGATTCCGTCCACAGTCACATTCCTCCGTAGTGTTCCGTCAATGCGATGACGAACCGGACCTCGTCGATGTGACAGGTGAATCAGCGCCGCGTCACCGGCGCCGGGCGCGCCCGGTCAGCTCCACGGCAGCCCGGCGCGGTGCCGCCAGTACGCCTCCGGTTCCTCCACGAGCGCATCCAGCCGGGCGCGCCGCTCCACGTCGAGGTCGACGACGGCCGCGTGCAGGTTTCCGGCGAGCTGGTTGACGGTCGCCGCACCGGAGAGCACCACACCGGCCCATGGCTGGTGCAGTACGAACGCCAGGGCGACCGCGTCACTGCCCAGGCCGGCCTCGGCGGCGATCTCCTGGACAACGGCGGGGGCTTCCGTTCCGGCGAGCCGGCCGTTGGCCATGGCTTCCTTGACGATCACGGTGAGCCCGGCGTCATGGGCCTCGGCGAGCGCCGCTCCGGCCGAGGTCTCCAGGGCGTTGTAGGTGGCCTGGACCGTACGGAAGAGCGGCTCGCCGCCGACCGTGACGGCAAGAGCGGCCCGGATGGCGTCGGCCTGGGCAGGTCCGCTGGTGGACACGCCGACACTGACCCCCTCCGCGGCAAGTACGGCGAGCCGTGCGTGCAGCTCCTTGTCTGTGAGGGCCGGGCTTTCGGCGGTCACGGAGTGGATCTGGTAGAGGTCGAGGCGGTCACCGAGCAGCGAGTCGGTCTCTGCGCGCTGGCGTTCGAACATGGCGAGGCTGTGGTCCTTGACCTCGTGCACCTCGGTTTCGACGCTCCAGTCGGCGGTGTAGGCGTAGCCCCACTTGCTGCCGATGACGACATCGCGCACTTCCGGGCGCGCCGTCAGCCACTTGGCCAGGAACTCCTCCGAACGGCCGTAGGAGCGGGCCGCGTCGAAGTAGCGGACGCCCTGCGCATAGGCGGCATCCAGCAGCTCGTGGGTACGCTCGCGCAGCGCCTCGACGCTACGGTCCCCGGGCAGATCGCGGTCGCGGTGGAGGTTGATGTAGCCGGGCCTGCCGACTGCTGCCAGGCCGAGCCCGATGTGGGCGGTCGGAGTCGTCGCTGTGGCCGATGGGGCCTCCCCTGGTCGAGCGAAGCCGAGAGCTTGGGGAAGGGCGAAAGGCATCGTGGGCTCCTCGTCGATCGGGTGCGCTCCCCGTCAACGTAACTCAGCCCGGGAAAACCGAAAGGCGGGAAGCGTACGGCCGCTCCCCGCCTCGATCCGCCTTCGGCGGTGCCGGTTCTTCGCTGTCAGTCCTTCGCGGTGGCCCACGCCTGCTGGGCCTCGAGGTCGGCCTTGACCTCGGCGAGCTGGACGGCCACGGCCGACGGGGCCGTACCGCCGCGGCCGCTGCGGGACGCGAGCGCACCGGACACATTGAGGACCGTGCGGACCTCGGGGGTGAGGTGCTCGGAGATCTTCGCGAACTGCTCGTCGGTCAGCTCGTCGAGCTCGATGCCGTGCTGCTCGCACTCCTTGACGCACTCGCCCGCGACCTCGTGCGCGACGCGGAACGGCACGCCCTGCTTGACCAGCCACTCCGCGATGTCGGTGGCGAGCGAGAAGCCGGCCGGAGCCAGCTCCTCCATGCGCTCGCGGTTGACGGTGAGCGTGGCCATCATGCCGGTGAAGGCGGGCAGCAGGACCTCGAGCTGGTCACAGGAGTCGAAGACCGGCTCCTTGTCCTCCTGGAGGTCGCGGTTGTACGCGAGCGGGAGGGCCTTCAGCGTGGCCATCAGGCCCGTCAGGTTACCGATCAGCCGGCCGGACTTGCCGCGGGCCAGCTCGGCGATGTCCGGGTTCTTCTTCTGCGGCATGATCGAAGAGCCGGTGGAGAAGGCGTCGTGCAGGGTGACGAAGGAGAACTCCTTCGTGTTCCAGATGATGACCTCCTCCGCGATCCGGGAGAGATTGACGCCGATCATCGCGGTGATGAACGCGAACTCGGCGACGAAGTCACGGGAGGCCGTGCCGTCGATGGAGTTGGCGACGGAACCGTGCTCGAAGCCGAGGTCGGCGGCGACCGCCTCCGGGTCGAGCCCGAGGGACGACCCGGCCAGTGCGCCGGAGCCGTACGGGGAGACAGCGGTCCGCTCGTCCCACTGGCGCAGCCGCTCGGCGTCCCGGGAGAGGGACTGCACATGGGCCAGGACGTGATGAGCGAAGAGCACCGGCTGGGCGTGCTGCAGATGCGTACGACCGGGCATCGCAACGTCCGGGTGCGCCTCGGCGAGGCCGACCAGAGCGCCCTGGAGCTCGGCGATCAGACCGGCGATGATCCGGGCGTGGTCGCGCAGGTACATCCGGAAGAGCGTGGCGATCTGGTCGTTCCGGGACCGGCCGGCCCGCAGCTTGCCGCCGAGGTCCGGGCCGAGGCGCTCGAGCAGGCCGCGCTCCAGCGCGGTGTGCACGTCCTCGTCCGCGACGGTGCCGGTGAACGAACCGTCGGCGACATCGGCTTCGAGCTGGTCGAGACCGGCGATCATACGGTTCAGCTCGTCCTCGGTGAGCAGACCCGCCTTGTTCAGCACGCGCGCGTGGGCACGGGAGCCGGCGATGTCGTACGGCGCGAGCCGCCAGTCGAAGTGGACGGAGGCGGACAGCTTGGCCAGCGCCTCGGCCGGACCGTCGGCGAAGCGGGCGCCCCAGAGGCGTACGTCGCTGTTGCCGTTGCCGTTGCTCACTGCGTGCTCCTCGGAAGAACAAGGGGGTGGATGTGCAGCCGCCTCCCCGCACAGAGGGACGGGGAGGCGGTGACGTGACTACTGGGGGTCGGGCGAGGTCTACGTCAGGCTATGCCTGCAGGTCGCGCTTGGCGGCGATCTTCGACGAGAGGCCGAAGATCTCGATGAAGCCCTGCGCCTTGGACTGGTCGAACGTGTCGCCCGAGTCGTAGGTGGCCAGGTTGAAGTCGTACAGCGACTCGCTGGACTTCCGGCCGGTGACGACGGCACGGCCGGCGTGCAGGGTCATCCGGATGTCGCCGGTGACGTGCTGGTTGGCCTCGTTGATGAAGCCGTCCAGGGCGCGCTTGAGCGGGGAGAACCACAGGCCGTCGTAGACCATCTCGCCCCAGCGCTGCTCGACCTGCCGCTTGTAGCGGGCCAGCTCGCGCTCGACGGTGACGTTCTCCAGCTCCTGGTGGGCGGTGATCAGCGCGATCGCGCCGGGGGCCTCGTACACCTCGCGGGACTTGATGCCGACGAGGCGGTCCTCGACCATGTCGATCCGGCCGATGCCCTGGGCGCCGGCCCGCTGGTTGAGCTGCTGGATCGCCTGCAGGACGGTGACGGGCTTGCCGTCGATGGCCACGGGCACGCCCTCCTTGAAGGAGATGACGACCTCGTCGGCCTCACGCGGGGTGGAGGGGTTCTCGGTGTACTCGTAGATGTCCTCGATCGGCGCGTTCCAGATGTCCTCCAGGAAGCCCGTCTCGACGGCACGCCCGAAGACGTTCTGGTCGATGGAGTACGGGGACTTCTTGGTGGTCGCGATCGGGAGGTTCTTCTCCTCGCAGAAGGCGATCGCCTTGTCCCGGGTCATCGCGTAGTCACGGACCGGGGCGATGCACTTCAGGTCGGGGCCGAGCGCGGAGATACCGGCCTCGAAGCGGACCTGGTCGTTGCCCTTGCCGGTGCAGCCGTGGGCGACGATGCCGGCGTTGTGCTTGTTGGCGGCGGCGACGAGGTGCTTGACGATGGTCGGCCGGGAGAGGGCCGAGACCAGCGGGTAGCGGTCCATGTAGAGGGCGTTGGCCTTGATCGCCGGGAGGCAGTACTCCTCGGCGAACTCGTCCTTGGCATCCGCGACCTCGGCCTCGACGGCACCGCAGGCGAGCGCGCGCTTGCGGATGACGTCCAGGTCCTCGCCGCCCTGGCCGACATCCACGGCAACGGCGATGACCTCGGCGCCCGTCTCCTCGGCGATCCAGCCGATGGCGACGGAGGTGTCCAGGCCGCCCGAGTAGGCGAGTACGACGCGCTCGGTCACGGGTTTCTCCTTACGGTGCAATCACTGATGGGTATAACTATGCAGTCCTCCGTATGATTTGTCAAAGGTGCAGGTGAGCGGCCCCCGGCTCTCCCGGAACGGATGGCCGACACTGGCGGCGGTACCCAGTTGATCACGGCCGAGGCCCCGGACACGGGCTCCACCACGTCCACCGTCACCTGGTGGAATCTGCGCCGGGGCATCTGGGTGAAGGGCGGGTCCGCACCGGCCCGGTTCGGCGCGAAGGGCCTGGCCGAGGGGGCGTCGCGCAAGCAGGGCACCGACACCACTCCCACCGGCCTGTACGACCTGCCGTACGCCTTCGGCGTCAAGGCGGCACCGGCCACAACCGCATACCCGTACCGCCGGGTCAACAGCCGGTCGTGGTGGTGCGAGGACACCGAGGCGCGGGCCTACAACCGCTGGGTGGAGCCGCGGCCCGCGGACTGCCGGGCGGGTGAGTCGGAGCACCTGGCCGCGTATCCGACGCAGTATGCCCGCGCGCTCGTCATCGGTTTCAACTACGAGCGTCCGGTACGGGGGCGTGGCGCCGGTATCTTCCTCCACGTCAACGGGCGCGGTGCGACTGCCGGTTGTGTCTCCTTGCCGGCGGCCGCGATGGACCGGATTCTCGACTGGGTGGACCCGGCCCGCAGTCCGCACATCGCGATCGGGACCCGTTCGGGCCCGACCGCGATCACGCGCTACTGACGGACGCGGGATACCCCGGCCGCTCAGCGCTCGTTCTGGGCCAGTCGCAGCAGGTGGTCGGCGAGCGCCTGGCCGCCCGCCGGGTCACGGCTGATCAGCATCAGCGTGTCGTCACCCGCGATGGTGCCGAGGATGTCGTGCAGTTCGGCCTGGTCGATGGCGGAGGCGAGGAACTGGGCCGCGCCGGGAGGCGTACGCAGCACCACGAGGTTGGCCGAGGCCTCCGCCGAGATGAGCAGTTCGGCGGAGAGGCGTCGCATCCGCTCCTCCTTCGCGGACTCACCCAGCGGTGCCTGCGGAGTACGGAAACCGCCCTCGCTCGGCACCGCGTAGATCAGCTCGCCACCGGTGTTGCGGATCTTCACCGCGCCCAGCTCGTCCAGATCGCGGGAGAGCGTCGCCTGGGTGACGCTCAGCCCGTCGTCGGCGAGGATCTTGGCCAGCTGGCTCTGCGAGCGCACCGGCTGCCGGTTCAGGATGTCCACGATCCGGCGGTGGCGTGCGGTGCGGGTCTGCGGCACGGACGGCCCGCCGTGCTCGGTTTCCTGCGCCTCGGTCATCGTCGTCGCCTCATTCTCCGGATCGTCCGTCCCCTTTTGCCGCGTCGAGAGCGCCGGGCAGCGCCTGGAGGAACGCGTCGACCTCCGTGTCACCGATGATCAGCGCCGGCATGAGCCGCAGAACATCGGGGGCGGGTGCGTTCACCAGGATTCCGGCTCCCTGAGCCGCCTGTTGCACCTGTGGTGCGAGGGGCTCGGTGAGCACGATACCCAGGAGCAGACCGGAGCCGCGGACGTGGGAGACCAGAGGGTGCCCCAGCCCCTCCACGCCGTCCCGGATCTTCTCGCCGAGCCGCTTCACCTGGTCCAGGGCGCCATCGGTCGCCAGAGTGTCCAGGACGGCGAGACCGGCGGCGCAGGCGATCGGGTTGCCGCCGAACGTCGTGCCGTGCTGGCCCGGCTTCAGCAGATCGGCCGCCGGACCGAACGCGACGGTCGCGCCGATCGGCAGTCCGCCGCCGAGGCCCTTGGCGAGGGTGACGATGTCGGGCTCGACGCCCTGGTGAGCCTGGTGCTCGAACCAGTGGCCGCAGCGGCCGATACCGGTCTGCACCTCGTCCAGGACGAGCAGGGTGCCGGTGGCCCGGGTGATCTCCCGGGCGGCCTCCAGGTAGCCCTTGGGCGGCACGACCACACCGTTCTCGCCCTGGATGGGCTCGACGATCACCAGCGCGGTGTCGGTGGTCACGGCGGCCCGCAGCGCCTCGGCGTCCCCGTACGGGACATGTGTGACATCGCCGGGCAGCGGCTCGAAGGGCTCGCGTTTCTTGGGCTGGCCGGTCAGCGCGAGTGCGCCCATGGTCCGGCCGTGGAAGCCGCCGTCGGTGGCGACCATGTGGGTCCGCCCGGTCAGCCGGCCGATCTTGAAGGCGGCCTCGTTGGCCTCGGCGCCCGAGTTGGCGAAGTAAACCCTGCCGTTGCGGCCGAAGAGCTGAAGCAGCCGTTCGGCGAGGGCGACGGGCGGTGGTGCGATGAAGAGGTTGGAGACGTGGCCGAGGGAGGCGACCTGGGTGGAGACCGCCTCGACGACGGCGGGGTGGGCATGGCCCAGTGCGTTCACGGCGATACCGCCGACGAAGTCGAGGTACTCGGTGCCGTCGGCATCCCACACATGGGCGCCTTCGCCGCGGACGAGGGAGAGCTGGGGGGTGCCGTAGTTGTCCATCAGCGCGTGGCTCCAGCGCTGCGAGAGCTCCTGGTTGCTCATGACTCCCCCTGTGCGTCGGGCACGACCATCGTGCCGATTCCTTCGTCGGTGAAGATCTCCAGCAGGATCGAGTGCTGGACCCGGCCGTCGATGACGCGGGCGGTCTCGACACCGTTGCGTACGGCGTGCAAGCAGCCCTGCATCTTCGGCACCATGCCGCTGGACAGCTCGGGAAGCAGCTTCTCCAGCTCGGTGGCGGTGAGGCGGCTGATCACGTCGTCGCTGGCCGGCCAGTCCTCGTAGAGGCCCTCGACGTCGGTGAGGACCATCAGCGTCTCGGCGTTCAGCGCGGCAGCGAGTGCGGCGGCCGCGGTGTCGGCGTTGACGTTGTAGACGTGGTTGTCGTCGGCGGAGCGTGCGATGGAGGAGACGACGGGGATCCGGCCGTCGTCCAGCAGTGCCTGGATCGCCCCGATGTCGATGGCGGTGATCTCGCCGACCCGGCCGATGTCGACGAGTTCGCCGTCGATGGTCGGCCTGTGCTGGATGGCGGTGATCGTGTGGGCGTCCTCGCCGGTCATGCCGACGGCGAGCGGGCCGTGCTGGTTGAGCAGGCCGACGAGCTCGCGCTGGACCTGTCCGGCCAGCACCATCCGTACGACGTCCATCGCCTCGGGCGTGGTGACGCGCAGACCTGCCTTGAACTCGCTGACCAGGCCCTGCTTGTCGAGCTGGGCACTGATCTGCGGGCCGCCGCCGTGCACGACGACGGGCTTGAGGCCGGCCTGGCGCAGGAAGACGACGTCCTGGGCGAAGGCCGCCTTCAGTTCCTCGTCGATCATGGCGTTGCCGCCGAATTTGATGACGACGGTCTTGCCGTTGTGCCGGGTCAGCCAGGGCAGCGCCTCGATGAGGATCTGCGCCTTCGGGAGTGCGGTGTGCTTCCGCGCCGTGGTCATGAGCTGTACGCGCTGTTCTCGTGGACGTAGTCGGCAGTGAGGTCGTTGGCCCAGATGACGGCCGACTCGGTGCCGGCGGCCAGGTCGGCCGTGATCTTCACTTCCCGGTAGCGCATGTCGACCAGGGCGCGGTCCTCGCCGACGCCGCCGTTCCTGCAGACCCAGACGCCGTTGATGGCGACATTCAGCTGGTCCGGCTCGAAGGCCGCCTTCGTCGTGCCGATCGCGGAGAGGACCCGGCCCCAGTTGGGGTCCTCGCCGTGGATGGCGCACTTGAGGAGGTTGTTACGGGCGATGGACCGGCCCACCTCGACGGCGTCGTCCTCGGTCGCGGCGTTGATGACCTCGATCCGGATGTCCTTGGAGGCGCCCTCGGCGTCACCGATGAGCTGCCGGGCGAGGTCGGCGCAGACGGTCCGTACGGCCTCGGCGAACTCGTCCTGCTCCGGGGTGGTCCCACTCGCTCCGGAGGCCAGCAGCAGCACGGTGTCGTTGGTCGACATGCAGCCGTCGGAGTCGACCCGGTCGAAGGTGGTGCGGGTGGCGGCGCGCAGCGCGGTATCCAGCGCCGGCGCGTCCACATCGGCGTCGGTGGTGAGGACGACCAGCATGGTGGCGAGACCCGGGGCGAGCATGCCCGCGCCCTTGGCCATGCCGCCGACGGTCCACCCCTCGCCGCTCGCGACGGCGGTCTTGTGGACGGTGTCGGTGGTCTTGATCGCGATGGCGGCCTTCTCGCCGCCGTGCTCGCTGAGGGCGGCGGCCGCCTTCTCGATGCCGGGCAGCAGCTTGTCCATCGGAAGCAGCGTGCCGATCAGCCCGGTCGATGCGACCGCGATCTCGCCCGCGCTGTGACCGGTGAGGACCTCGGCTGCCTTCTCGGCGGTGGCGTGGGTGTCCTGGAAGCCCTGCGGACCCG
Organism: Streptomyces sp. NPDC002785; assembly: GCF_040295565.1. Lineage (NCBI taxonomy): Bacteria > Bacillati > Actinomycetota > Actinomycetes > Kitasatosporales > Streptomycetaceae > Streptomyces > Streptomyces sp. NPDC002785. The sequence goes on from NZ_JBEOVN010000117.1 coordinate 20,030, forward strand.
TACAGGCGTTGGCACCACCGGAGTTGAGGACGACGGCACTGACCTCGCCGCCCTTGAGTACCTGCTCCGACCAGAGGACGGGGGCGGCCTTGACACGGTTGGAGGTGAAGACGCCCGCGGCGGCGCGACGCGGACCGTGGTTGACCACGAGGGCCAGGTCCGGGTTACCGCTCTGCTTGATTCCCGCGGCGATGCCCGCCGCCGAGAAACCCTGTGCTGCCGTGACGCTCACGGTGCGACTCCGATCGTGGAAAGACCTGTGTCCTCGGGAAGTCCGAGGGCGATGTTCATGCTCTGCAGGGCGCCGCCGGCGGTGCCCTTGGCGAGGTTGTCGATGGCGCTGATGACCACGATCCGGCCCGCCGCCTCGTCGTACGCGACCTGGATCTGCACGGCGTTGGATCCGTATACGGACGCCGTGGCGGGCCACTGTCCCTCGGGGAGCAGGTCGACGAACGGCTCGTCGGCGAACGCCTTCTCGTACACGTCACGGACGGTCTGGGCGCTCAGGCCCGGCTTCGCCTTCGCGCTGCACGTCGCGAGGATGCCGCGGGGCATCGGCGCCAGAGTCGGCGTGAAGGAGACCGTGACCGGTTCACCGGCCGCGGCGCTGAGGTTCTGGATCATCTCGGGGGTGTGCCGGTGGATGCCGCCGACGCCGTACGGGGACATGTTGCCCATCACTTCGGAGCCGAGCAGATGCGGCTTGGCCGCCTTGCCCGCCCCGGAGGTACCGGACGCGGCGACGATCACGGCCTCGGGCTCGGCCAGGTGGGCGGCGTACGCCGGGAAGAGCGCGAGGGAGACGGCGGTCGGGTAGCAGCCGGGCACCGCGATGCGCTTGGAACCCGCCAACGCCGGGCGCCCGCCCGGCAGTTCGGGCAGACCGTAGGGCCAGGTCCCGGCGTGCGGCGAGCCGTAGAACTTCTCCCAGTCCGCCGCGTCCCTGAGCCGGAAGTCGGCACCCATGTCGACCACGAGCACCTCGTCACCGAGCTGCTCGGCGACGGCGGCGGACTGCCCATGCGGAAGGGCGAGGAAAACGACATCGTGCCCGGCGAGGACCTCGGGCGTGGTCGGCTGAAGCACACGGTCTGCAAGTGGCCGCAGATGCGGCTGCAGCGCACCGAGCTTCTGCCCGGCGTTGGAATTGGCGGTGAGGGCGCCGATCTCGATCTCGGGGTGGACCAGCAGGAGACGGAGCAACTCCCCGCCGGCGTATCCGCTCGCCCCTGCCACTGCTGCACGTACCACCATCGAAATCCTCCTCGTCGATGGCATGACTATACGCCGCAATGCACTTTTATACAAAGACTGAAAACGTGGCCCTCGCGGTCACGACCGAGGGGCGGCGGGACATCCTCGGGCTGTGGGCCGGTGACGGTGGCGAGGGCGCCAAGCACTGGATGCACATCCCTCACCGAGATCAAGAACCGCGGCGTGAACGACGCCCTCATGCTCGTCTGCGACGGGCTCAAGGGCCTGCCCGACGCGGTCGAGGCCGTCTGGCCCCCACCACCGTCCAGACCTGCGTGGTCCACCTGCTGCGGAACTCCTTCCGCCATGCCGCCCGCCAGGACTGGGACGAGATCGCGAAGGCCACTCAAGCCCGGCCGGAAGTATCCGGCGATCGTGCGGCTCCGGGAGAACACGGGGGAGGAGTTCACCCCGTTCCTCCGCTTCGACACCGAGATCCGCCGCATCGTCTGCACCACCAACGCGATCGAGTCCGTCAACGCCAGGATTTGTTTTCGCGTGGCGGGCGGACCTCAACTCTTGACGGCCTCTGCGATCTGCAGGGCGGCCTGGGCGGGCGTGAGGTGCGTGGTGTCGACGACCTCGGCCTCGCCGTGCAGCCACGTGCGGGCCGCCTCGGTGTAGGGCTCGAGGTATTTGAGACGGAATGGGGAGGGGCCAAGAAGAGTGTCCCCCTCGATGCGCCCGCGGAGGGTGTCTTGGTCAGCGTGGAGGACGAAGTGCCGTACCGGAATGGCATGTTGGGCGAGGCCCGTGCTGATCTCGCGCCAGTACTGCTCGACCAGGACAGTCATGGGCATCACCAGAGTGCCGCCGGTGTAGTCGAGTACGCGGCGGGCGGTCTCGACTACGAGCGGCCGCCACGGCGGCCAGTGCTGGAAGTTGTCCGTCCCGGGCAGCCCCGGCGTGATGTCCATGAGTGTCTCGCCGACCTTCTCGGCGTCGAACACCCGTGAATCCGGGATCAGCTGCTGCACGAGTGCACTGGTCGTCGTCTTGCCTGCGCCATGGGTGCCGTTGAGCCATACGATCACGGGACCCGACGCTACCGCTGCGCGGGCCGCGGGAACGGGCCACCCCAGCCGGCCCGACTCCGCGCGAGCTCCGCGCCGAACCCGGCCGATCCCTGCCACTGACCGCCCGATCACCACGCGGCCCCACCGACCGAAAGTGCTGCTGACATGCGCCCCACCCTCTTCACCGTCGACCTCCCCGGCCCGGGACGGCTCAGCACCATGGCCAAACCCCGCGGCAATGACTGGCTCGAGCACGATATGGCCGCGCTGAGCGCCTACGGCGTCGGCACCCTGGTCTGTGCGCTCACCCGACCTGAGCTTGACGAACTCGGCCTCGCCGACGAGCCCCGGGCAGCCGTGGCCGCAGGGCTTCGGTTCGTCGCGATACCGATCCCCGACCGCACCGTCCCCGACCTCGCCACGATCCTGCCCACCCTGCGGAGACTCGCCGAACAACTGGACGAGGGTGCACACATCGTCACCCACTGCCATGCCGGCATCGGACGCTCATCCCTCCTCGCCGCCGCGCTCCTCATCCTCAATGGCGTCGATCCCAACACCGCCTGGGCCCAACTGGAACGAGCTCGCGGGCTTGCCGTCCCGGACACCGCAGAGCAGCGAGACTGGACCATGGAACTGCTCAAACCCGCATAGATCCGGTCCGAGCACTAGCAGGAGGGCTTCAAGGGCCACTCGAACGCTTCCGTCACTGCGGCGGTGGAGCCCCCCGAAGGTGGCTCCACCCCCCACCCCGGCCCGCGGTTAAACGTGGGGGCGGATAAGAAAGGAAAAGCGTGGGGGTGGGGAAGAGTGTGACGTCTAAGGTGTAGATATCGGTGGTGGGCGGGTGATTA
>NZ_JBEOVN010000118.1:0-22985 GCF_040295565.1 Streptomyces sp. NPDC002785
GAGGTGAGTGAAGACGCCAATCTCCACTACGCCCGGAGGTCCTCCCTTGATCAACTACCGACGGATGTGTGTCACCAACGTGTCGGCCGAGTACATCTAGGGCAGCCGGCGCTGCCGGACGGGTTCGGTCCGCACACCCGTCCGGCGGCTGGTCATACCCTCGGCGTCACGCAACCGACGGCGCCGGACACGCTCAAGGGTGATTCATGCCGCTCAACCGTGTGGTGTCGATCACTCTGCCGGGAAGTGTCAATTCCGGTATTCGCCCTGATCGCAAGGCAACGCACGGTTTCCATACGGCGTGCAGCAGCCGACGTCCGCCTTGCGAGACGGTAACGGAGAGTGCAACCATCGCTCTATCTCCCAGCCCTCAAGGTAGGTCGTCTGTGTCTGCGCAGCACATAGCCAAAGCCCGAACCACAGCAGTCGTGCTCGCCGGCGGTACCGGCCAGCGCGTGGGCCTGTCCATTCCCAAGCAGCTGCTGAAGATCGCAGGCAAGGCCGTCATCGAGCACACACTGTCGATCTTCCAGCAGGCCGACTGCATCGACGACGTCATCGTGCTGATGGCTCCGGGCTATGTGCCCGACGTGGAGAAGATCGTCGCCAAGGCCGGACTCACCAAGGTCACCAAGGTGATCGAGGGCGGCTCCACCCGTAACGAGACCACCGAGCGCGCCATCAGGGCCCTCGGTGAGGGCCTGGCCGAGGGGGAGGACCGCAACGTCCTCTTCCATGACGCTGTGCGCCCTCTGCTCTCGCAGCGTGTCATCAAGGACTGCGTCGACGCCCTGGACCGTTACCAGGCGGTCGACGTCGCCATCCCGTCCGCGGACACGATCATCGTGACCCGCACCCACGGCGGCGACGGCGAGTTCATCACCGATGTGCCCGACCGCTCCCGGCTGCGCCGCGGCCAGACGCCGCAGGCCTTCAAGCTCTCCACGATCCGCCGGGCGTACGAGGTCGCCGCGAGCGACCCGAACTTCCAGGCCACCGACGACTGCTCGGTCGTCCTGAAGTACCTCCCCGACGTGCCGATCTACGTCGTCGCGGGCGACGAGTACAACATGAAGGTCACCCAGCCGGTCGACGTCTTCATCACGGACAAGCTCTTCCAGCTGGCCTCCACGGCCGTCCCGCAGCCGACCGGCGACGCCGCCTACCGCGAGCTGCTCACCGGCAAGACCCTCGTCGTCTTCGGCGGCTCGTACGGCATCGGCGCGGACATTGCCACGCTCGCCGAGTCCTACGGCGCAACCGTCTACGCCCTGGGCCGCTCCACCACCGGTACGCACGTGGAGAACCCGGAGCACGTCGACGACGCGCTCTCCAAGGCGTACGCGGAAACCGGCCGCGTCGACTACGTGATCAACACCGCGGGTGTGCTCCGCATCGGCAAGCTGGCCGAGACGGACAACACGACCATCCAGGAAGCGCTGAACGTCAACTACCTGGCGCCCGTGCAGATCGCCCGAGCCTCGTACAAGTACCTCGCCGAGACCAAGGGGCAGCTGCTGCTCTATACCTCCAGCAGCTACACCCGGGGCCGCGCGGAGTACAGCCTCTACTCGTCTACCAAGGCCGCCATGGTGAACCTCACCCAGGCGCTCTCGGACGAGTGGGCGGGTGACGGAGTGCGGGTGAACTGCGTGAACCCGGAGCGCACCGCCACGCCGATGCGCACCAAGGCGTTCGGTGACGAACCCGCGGGCACACTGCTTTCCTCCGAGGCGGTCGCCAGGACCTCCCTCGACGTTCTGCTCTCCGAGATGACCGGCCATGTCATCGACGTACGCCAGCAGGACCCGACCCGTGGTGCCTCCGAGGCGTCGGGCTTCGAACAGGCCCTGGCCGCTGTCCTGGACCGACAGGCCGATGTGTAATACTGCTTGACAATCGACTATTCGGACCCCTACGGGCGCCAGCGGCGCACCGCAGGGGTCCGAATTCGTGAAGCTCTGCCTTCACATTTTGCTCGTAAGGTAAAAACAGTCGGCACCCTCGGGAGCGGTACTTCGTGATTTCGAAAGCCATGCGCTTGGCTCGGGTGGGCAGCGGTTCGGAGCTGGCCGCCGCGCTCCTGGTGGCTCTGGGGTTCCCGTGCATAATGCTCGCGGCGATAATCCCCAATCTCTGGTTCTTCGCCGCGGCCACCGCGGCCACTTACCTTGCTGACCGGTATCTGCACCACTGCGGCAGCTACCTGATCAACCGGCTCGCCGCCGTCCGTGCCGGACTGTCGATCCGATTCCTGGTCCGCCAGCTGCTGCTCATCCTGCTGCTCTCCCGTATGGGATACGGCGAGCAGACGCTCTTCTACGTGACGGTCGCCTGTCTGCTGGCGTTCTACGGACTCCAGGCGCCGCAGAGCGCGATGGTCACCCTCGTCCGGCTGCGCCGCAAGCTGCCGGTGGTCACCCGCAACATCGACGTCGCGTCGGTGCGGATAGCGGATGCCCCGCCGCAGCTGCTGATGAACCGGCCCGCGGAGAAGATGCTGCACCTGGACGTCTTCTCGGTGATCGGTGTGATGGTCGCGGTCGAGACCGGCCGGGCCGCCGTCGCCTACATCGGCCTCGGACTCACGCTCGGCCTCGCGGTCGGCTACCTGGTGGCGCTCCTGCCGTACGTCCGGCCGAGCCGGCTCGTACCGCCGGAAACCAAGGTCCTCAACGCCGTGGGCGACTGGCTCGCCGAGTACCGGCCGACCGTGCTGCTGTACTTCTCCGGCTCCAAGGACTCGGCCTACCAGGTCAACATGTGGCTGGAGACGATGGCCCAGCTCGGCGGACGCCCGCTGATCCTGCTGCGCGAGCGCAACATCGTCCCGCAGCTCGCCACGACGTCGGTGCCCGTGCTCTGCGTGCCCGGCGGCGTGCACCTGATGAACCTGGACCTCTCGTCGGTACGGGTCGCGTTCTATGCGGCCAACGTCGGCAAGAACATCCACCTGCTCAGGGTGCCGACGATGAAGCATGTCTTCATCGGCCACGGCGACAGCGACAAGCTCGCCAGCGTCAACCCGTACAGCAAGGTCTACGACGAGGTGTGGACCGCGGGCCGGGCCGGCCGCGACCGTTACGCGCTGGCCGATGTCGGTGTGCGCGACGAGGACATCGTCGAGGTGGGCCGCCCGCAGCTGGCCGCCATCCAGCCGTGGTCCGGTGCGCCGAAGAACCCGATCCCGACCGTGCTGTACGCCCCCACCTGGGAGGGCTGGGACGACAACCCGGGTAACACCTCCCTGCTGCTGGCCGGCGAGAACATCGTCAAGCGGCTGTTGAACTCGCAGCAGCCGATCCGGCTGCTGTACAAGCCGCACCCCTTCACCGGCACTCGCAGCGCCAAGGCCAAGGCCGTGCACCTGCGCATCACCGCGCTGATCGAGCAGGCCGCCGCCCAGCGCGCCACCGACAGCCGCTGGGCGAAGGAATCGGCTGCTCTGCAGGGCGAGCAGGCCGAGGCCCGGGCCGAGCTGGCCCGCATCGAGGCACGCTTGGCCGAACTCTCCAGCGGTGGCCGCACCGCCCGGGACGAGGCGGAACTGTCCCGGGAGTCGCTGGCCGACCCGGCGCGCGAGGCCGAGACCGCGAGGCTCAAGGACGAGTGGAACGCCGCCGCCTGGCGTGCACAGGGCTGGTGGGAGCACAGGGTCGTCACCGGTTCCCAGATGCGGCTGTACGACTGCTTCAACGAGTCGGATGCCATGGTCTCGGACATCTCCAGTGTGGTGTCCGACTTCATCGCGAGCGGCAAGCCGTACGCGGTCACCGACTCGGCCGCTCTGGGCGAGGACGAGTTCCGCCGGCAGAACACCGCGGTACGCGCCGCGGTGATCCTTTCCAACTCGGCGACCGAGCTGGACGCCCTGCTCGACGCGGTGACGGATCCCGGTGCGGACACGCTCGCCGAGGCCCGGCGAGAGCTGAAGCAGTACCTTCTCGGCCCGGACGAGCCCACGTCCCTCATACGGTTCAACGCGGCTATGAAGGCGCTCGCGGTCAAGTCCGAGGCACGGAACGCCGGAGTGGCGAAGACCCTGGGTGAGCCCGTGGGTGGCTGAAAGTCCACCATTCGCATTACATGATCTAGCAAGGCCCGGCATAGCCCCAAAAGGTTGCGCCGGGCTTTGTGATGAGCATCACGATTCGGGTGCGCGGTGTCAGACAACCAACGGAGCGGTCCAACTGTCTTCTGCTTGTGTGAACGAGACGCAAATTCCTGACGTGACCGTGGTGGTCGGTGCATATGAGGCGATGCCCTACCTCATTCGTTGTCTCGAATCCGTGGAGGCGCAGACTCTCGGCGCCGACCGGATCGAAATTGTCGCCGTGGACGACGGATCCACCGACGGCACAGGTGAGTACCTGGAGGAGTTCGCAGCCCGGACCCAGGTCCCGACCCGAGTAATCAGACAGAAGAATTCCGGCGGTCCCAGTGGCCCGCGCAATGTGGGCCTCGGCCTGGCCCGCGGCCGCTACGTGTTTTTCCTGGATGCGGACGACTACTTCGGGGATGAGGCCCTGGAGCGGATGGTGGCCATGGCCGACCGCGCGGGCACCGATGTGGTGCTCGGCAAGGTGGTCGGTGTGAACAGGGGCGCGCCGCAGTCGATGTGGAAAGCTACCAAGGCCCGTGTCGACGTCTACAACTCCAAGGTCATTTACACGCTGAGTGCGCAGAAGCTCTTCCGCCGCGAAATGCTGGAGCGACTCTCTCTGAGATTCGACGAGAATCTCAAAACCGGTGAGGATGCCCTCTTCACCATGGAGGCCTATCTGCGGGGCTCCGGAGTATCTGTGATCTCCAACTACATCTGCTATTACCTGGTGGGTCGTGACGACGGAAAGCACGTCACGAAGAGCGGCACCTATGAATGGCGCTTCGATTCGATGCGCGCCATGATGGCGCTCATTCACCGGATCGAGCCCGCGGGGCCGAAGCGGGACTTCCTGATGGTCCGTCCTTTCACGGTGGGAATGCTGCAGCAGTTCGGCCCCGTGGTACTGAAGGATTCGCAGGACGTCCGGCGGCACAAGATGGAACTCGCGGCTCCGCTGATGGACGCGTACTGGAACGACGGAGTGGCCCGGCTGATCAAGGTGGCCGAGCGGCTGCGGCTCGCCTGCGTGGCACGGGGTCGTATGGACCTGCTGATCGACTTACTGCGGTATCTCCGGGCGAAGACGGTCCCGGAGGTGGTCAGCTCGCGCAAGGGCGACAAGCTCTATCTCGCGTACCCGCACTTCCGCGACAAGTCAGCCGGTCTGGCCGACTCCAATTACGAAGTCACCGTGCCCGACTGGCGCGACGGCAAGCGCATCGAACGGCCGGAGGCCGCCGCCCGCCGGGCCTCGCTGCCCAGGCGTGTGGCGCGCAGGATGCGCAGGGACGTACGCCGCTGGAAGTCGCGGCTGAGCGTCGGGTAGCAGCCGCTCCTCCCAGGAGCGGGTCACGTGTCCGGCCCGCGAAACCGATACACGCGAAAGATCACACCGAGAAAGCTCAGTAAACTCGTCCAAACGTCGCGCCCGCGACAGGACCGACATCTCACCATGGGGACTCGCTCACGTGAAGGCTCTCGTTCTATCCGGAGGGGCCGGCACCCGCCTGCGTCCCATCACACACACCTCGGCCAAGCAACTGGTGCCCGTGGCGAACAAGCCCGTGCTGTTCTACGGCCTGGAAGCCATCGCGGAAGCCGGCATCACCGAAGTCGGCATCATCGTGGGCGACACCGCTCAGGAGATCCGCGAGGCGGTCGGTGACGGTTCCCAGCTCGGTATCGAGGTCACGTACATCCCGCAGGACGAGCCGCTCGGCCTCGCCCACGCGGTGCTGATCGCCCGTGACTTCCTGGGGGACGACGACTTCGTCATGTACCTCGGTGACAACTTCATCGTCGGCGGGATCACCGGTCTGGTGGAGGAGTTCCGCACGGACAAGCCCGATGCGCAGATCCTGCTGACCCGGGTGCCCAACCCGACCTCCTTCGGTGTCGCGGAGCTCGACGCCGACGGCCGGGTGGCGGCCCTGGAGGAGAAGCCGAAGGAGCCCAAGAGCGATCTGGCGCTTGTCGGCGTCTACCTCTTCACCCCCGCCATCCACGAGGCCGTTCGCTCGATCGAGCCCTCCTGGCGGGGCGAGCTGGAGATCACACACGCCATCCAGTGGCTGATCGACCAGAAGCGCGACGTCCGTTCCACCACGATTCGCGGGTACTGGAAGGACACCGGCAACGTCACCGACATGCTGGAGGTCAACCGGACCGTCCTGGAGACCATCGAGCCGTCCCACGAGGAGGCCGAGGTCGACAAGGAGAGCGAGATCATCGGCCGGGTGCGGATCGAGGCGGGCGCCAAGGTCAGCGGCAGCCGCATCGTCGGGCCCGTGATCATCGGCGCCCGGTCGGTGATCAGCGGCGCGTACGTGGGCCCGTTCACATCGGTCTCGGAGGACTGCCGGATCGAGGACAGCGAGATCGAGTACTCCATCGTTCTGCGGGGCGCCTCCATCGCCGGTGTCCGCCGTGTGGAGGCGTCGCTCATCGGCCGGGACGTCGAAGTGACCCCCGCGCCCCGTTCCCCGTCCGCCCACCGACTCGTACTCGGCGACCACAGCAAGGTGCAGATCTCCTCATGACCACCAACATCCTGGTGACCGGCGGCGCCGGCTTCATCGGCTCGCACTATGTCCGAACGGTGCTCGGCCCCGAGGGCCCCGGCGACATCGCCGTCACCGTGCTCGACAAGCTCACCTACGCGGGCAACCCGGCCAACCTCGACGAGGTGCGCGACCACTCCGGTTTCAGGTTTGTGCAGGGCGACATCTGCGACCCCGAGCTGGTCTCCAAGCTGATGGCCGAGCACGACGAGGTGGTGCACTTCGCGGCCGAGTCTCACGTGGACCGCTCCATCGACGGCGGCGCCGAATTCGTCCGTACGAACGTCGTGGGCACCCACACCCTGATCCACGCCGCGCACCTGGCCGGCATCAAGACCTTCGTACACATCTCCACCGACGAGGTCTACGGCTCGATCGACGAGGGCTCCTGGCCCGAGACCGACCCGCTCGCGCCCAACTCGCCGTACTCCGCGGCCAAGGCGTCCAGTGACCTGATCGCGCTCTCGTACCACCGCACCCACGGCCTCGACGTACGGGTGACCCGCTGCTCCAACAACTACGGGCACCACCACTTCCCCGAGAAGGTCATCCCGCTGTTCGTCACCAACCTGCTGGACGGCAAGACGGTCCCGCTGTACGGCGACGGCGCCAACGTCCGCGACTGGCTGCACATCGACGACCACGTCCAGGGCATCGAACTGGTCCGCACCAAGGGCCGGGCGGGCGAGGTCTACAACATCGGCGGCGGCACCGAGCTCTCCAACAAGGAACTCACCGGCCTGCTGCTGGACGCCTGCGGCGCCGACTGGGACACCAGCGTCACCTATGTCGAGGACCGCAAGGGCCACGACCGCCGCTACTCGGTCGACTGCACCAAGATCCGCGAGGAGCTCGGTTACGAGCCCCGCAAGGACTTCCGCACCGGACTCGCCGAGACCGTGCAGTGGTACCGCGACAACCGCGCCTGGTGGGAGCCGCTGAAGGACCGGGCCGCGCTGTGAGCGCCGTCTGGCTGGTCACCGGAGCCGCCGGGATGCTGGGCCAGGACGTCCTGGCCCGGCTCGCCGGTGAGGACGTCACCGCGGTCGCCGCGGACCGTGCGGCCATGGACATCGCGGACCCCGAATCCGTGCGCGCCGGCTTTGACAAGCACCGCCCGTCCGTCGTGGTGAACTGCGCCGCCTGGACGGCTGTCGACGACGCCGAGTCCCAGGAGGACGCCGCGCTGCGGGTCAACGGCACGGGCCCCGAGGTCCTTGCCGCGGCCTGTCGTGAACACGGTGCCGTCCTCCTTCAGGTCTCGACCGACTACGTCTTCGCCGGGGACGGCGAGAAGCCGTACGCCGAGGACGGCCCCACCGGGCCGCGCAGCGCCTACGGTCGCACCAAACTGGCCGGCGAGCAGGCCGTGCTCGACACCCTGCCGGACACCGGTTACGTGGTCCGTACCGCCTGGCTCTACGGCGCGGGCGGCGGCAACTTCGTCCGTACGATGATCAAGCTGGAGGGCATCAAGGACACCCTCGACGTGGTGGACGACCAGCGCGGACAGCCCACCTGGACCGTCGATCTGGCCGACCGACTGGTCCGGCTCGGACAGGCCGCTCTCGTGGGCACCGCCCCCGCGGGCGTCTACCACGGCACCAGCGGCGGCGAGACGACCTGGTTCGGCTTCACCCGGGAGATCTTCCGGCTGCTCGGCACCGACCCGGCGCGCGTCCGCCCCACGACCAGCGAGGCCTTCGTGCGGCCGGCTCCCCGGCCCGCTTTCAGTGTGCTGGGACACGACCGCTGGGCGGCGGCCGGGATCGAACCGATCAGGGACTGGCGGGCGGCGCTGGAAGAGGCATTCCCGGCACTCCTCGCAACAGAGCGGCCGTGATCGTCGAATGATCGTACCGATGGCCGAATCCTGTCGAATTCCAAAGATGTGAACAACGAGGGTTTATATAGAGGAGAACGCTTACATCGCAGTGTAGTCATGGGGTAACTTCGCCGGGGACCAGGCCAGTTGGTTTCCTTCGAAGGGCTGCTCCACGTGAACCGCCATGACTTTCTGCGTCATTTGCACCGCGTCTACCGTCCTCGGAACTATTTGGAAATCGGGGTCAACGACGGCAGGAGCCTGGCCCTCTCGCGGGTGCCCTCCGTCGCCGTCGACCCCGCTTTCCGGGTGGTGACGGACATCAGCTGCGACGTCCACCTGGTCAAGGCGACGAGCGACGCCTTCTTCGCCCGCAAGGACCCGCTGCTGCATCTGCGCAACGGCCGCAACCCGTTCCGCGCCCTCGCCCGCCGTGATCCGCTCAATGTGCTCGGCGGGGATCCGAAGCTGGAACTCGCCTTCATCGACGGCATGCACCTCTTCGAGTACGCCCTGCGCGACTTCATGAACGTCGAGAAGCACGCCCGTTGGTCGAGCGTGATCGTGCTGGACGACATGCTGCCGCGCGATGTCGACGAGGCGGCCCGCGACCGGCACACCGACGCCTGGACGGGAGACGTCTACAAGGTGGCGACCGTGCTGCGGCGCTTCCGCCCCGACCTGACCGTGGTCGAGGTCGACACCCAGCCCACGGGCATCGTCCTGATCTTCGGCGCCGACCCCGACAGCACGGTGCTGAAGAACGCGTACGACGAGATCATCGAGGAATACGTCGTACCCGACCCGCAGGCTGTCCCCGACGAGCTGCTGGTACGCAAGAACGCTCTACAGCCCGAGGCGCTGCTCGGAGCCGCTTTCTGGCCCTCGCTGGTCCGCGTCCGTAATCTGCGCCGTCCGCGCTCGGCCTACGCGCCGCTGCGCCGCCAGATCGAGTCGCTGACCGGCTGAGCCGCGGGCGCCGAGCGGGGGAGGAGTGACCCGGGACCGCGTCGGGCCGTTCCGATGGCGCTTCGGGATAATCTGATGCGCACATGTTCCCAGGGCGATGAGACGCCGGGGCCTTTCCTCTCTTTTTGGGGCTAACTGCATGTCCGTCAAGGTCAGCGTCGTCATTCCGGTGTACAACCCGGGCGAGTACATCGAGGACTGCATCTCCTCATTGCTGCGGCAGAGTCTGCCGGACGACGAGTACGAGGCCATCTTCGTCGACGACGGCTCCACCGATGCCACCCCGGCACGACTGGACGAGATCGCCGCCGCGTACCCCCACATGCATGTCATCCACCAGCAAGCCTCGGGCTGGTCGGGAAGGCCCCGTAACGTCGGCACTGCCGCAGCCCGGGGCGAGTTCGTCATGTACGTCGACAACGACGACTGGCTGGGCGACGAGGCGCTGGAGCGCATGTACAACTACGGCGTCGAGAACGAAGCCGACGTCATCATCGGGAAAATGGCCGGAAAAGGCCGCCCGGTGCCGGTGGAGCTCTTCCGGACGAACCGTCCGCGCGCCCACGTCTCCAACGCCCCGCTCATGGACAGCCTCACGCCGCACAAGATGTTCCGCAAGGAATTCCTGGAGAGCAACGGCATCCGCTTCCGCGAGGGCCGTCGGCGCCTGGAGGACCATGTCTTCGTAGTCGAGACCTACCTGCTCGCCTCCAACATCTCGGTCCTCAGTGACTACCTGTGCTACTACCACATCAAGCGTGAGGACGCCTCGAACGCCGGTTTCCAGCGCTTCGACCCGGGCGGCTATTACAAGAACCTCCGGGAAGCCCTCGACATCGTTGAAAAGAACACGGAACCGGGCCCGCTCCGTGACAGCATGTACCGTCGCTGGCTACGCAACGAGATGGTCGAGCGCCTTCGAGGCAAGCGTCTGTTGCAGCTGCCGGAGGATTACCGTCAGGAGTTGTACACCGAGATCCGGGGTGTCGTCACCGAACGATTCGGTCCCGGTGTCGCGCAGGGGATGCAGCCCACCCAGCAGATCGTCGCCGCGCTCGTCGTGGACGACCGCCTTGCCGACATCGAAGAACTGGCCCGCTGGGAATCCGGGATCAAGCCCACCGGCTTCCTGGAATCCCTGAAGTGGGACGGCACGGCGCTCAGAGCGGCCTTTACCGCCGAGTACCAGGCCGACGGCGAACCGATGACTTTCCGGACCGAGGGCGACAAGGCCCTGCTGAACCCGCCCCTGGCACAGGACACCCTGGACGCCATTGCGGGTCTCGGCGTCAGCACTGTCGCGACCGTCGACGGGGCCAAGGTCGATCTGGTCGCACGGGAACGAACCACCGCCGCGGAGTTCTTCCAGCCGGTCGACTTCACCCGTGAGCGGATCCCCTCCGACGACGGGACCACATTCCGGCTGGTACTTCGGGCCGAGGCGACGATCGACCCGGAGACCGCAGCCAACGGTGCCCCGCTGGGCGACGGCATCTGGGACGTACTGATCCGGATCAGCTCGTGTGGCTGGACCAAGGAGGTCCGCCTCGGATCGGCCCGTGCCGAGGAAATCGAGAGCGGCCGACGCGGTGCCCTGAGCGGTGAGCCCAGGCGGCTGGTCCTGCCGTACTGGACCGAGCCGCACGGCAACCTCTCCCTCGATGTGGACCTTGCCACCAGCCGGTTCGACCGGGACCTCAAGAGCCTCACCCCGCAGGACGCGGTCCTGGAGGACGGCAGGATCGAACTGCCCGTACCCATCGCGACGAACCGCACCGCCGGTACCGAGAGCGCCGCGCTCCGCTTCAAGGCCGCGTCCGGTGCCGGTCAGGCCGAAACCGTCGCGACTCTCGCACCGGGCCCCGCCGGAGCCATGCTCTCCGCGCCGCTTCCGGACGGTCTGAGCGCCGGGCACCTCTGGAACATCGAGCTCGGCCTGCCGTCCGCCAAACGAGGCAAGCCCCGCTGGGCCAAGCTCCCGATTGCCCTCGGCGTCGCCGCCGACGGAACGGTGTCCATGACCAAGGCGGTCAAGGCAGCCCCGGCAGCCAAGAAGCCCGCCGGTCCCGCACCGAAGAGGTCTTGGGTGCGGCGAGTGGCGGGCCGTATCAAGCGGACCTTGGTCAGGTAGTTCCTCGCCCCGCAGCCACCCCACAACAACCGGCATCACATGCCGTGAGAAAGCAGAACAGCATGCGACCTCTGTCCATCGAAGGTGCCTGGGTCCACGAACCCAAGGTGTTCCCCGACGACCGCGGCAGCTTCCACGAGTGGTTCCGTGGCGCGGATTTCCGTGAGGCCACCGGCCAGGACCTCAGCCTGGTCCAGGCGAACTGCTCCGTGTCCCGTCGAGGGACCCTGCGAGGCCTCCACTTCGCGGATGTGCCGCCCAGCCAGGCCAAGTACGTCAAGTGCGTACGTGGTGCCGTCCTGGACGTCATCGTCGACATCAGGGTCGGCTCCCCGACCTACAAGCAGTGGGAGATCGTCCGTCTCGACGACCGGAACCACCACGCGGTCTACCTCTCGGAGGGCCTCGGCCACGGCTTCTTCGCCCTGACCGACGATGCGACCGTGGTCTACCTCTGTTCCGAGGGGTACGCGCCCGAGCGGGAGCACGGCCTCAATCCGCTCGACCCCGATCTGGCCATCGCCTGGCCCGAGGACATCGAACCGCTGCTTTCCCCCAAGGACGAGCAGGCGCCGACGCTCGCCGAGGCCGAGCAGCAGGGGCTCCTGCCCCGCTACGAGGACTGCGTCTCCTTCCGGGAACAGCTGCGCACACGCTGAACCGGGCGTGGGATGCGCGGCGGTCCGCGCATCCCACGCTTCGAAACGGGCGGGCGTCCCGCCGGGCCGCTCGCGTAGCCTGACCGGCTGAAGACACCGCCGCCTCGGAACGGGAACAGCACGTGGCAAGAGTCAGGCAGGGCGTCACAGAGGCCCGCAGAATCGTGGTCAAGGTCGGTTCCTCGTCCCTCACCACCGCGGCGGGCGGCCTCGATGCGGACCGCGTCGACGCGCTCGTCGACGTACTCGCCAAGGTGAGGAGCGGCGGGGAGCGCGAGATCGTGCTCGTCTCCAGCGGCGCCATCGCTGCCGGGCTCGCCCCGCTCGGGCTGCACCGCCGGCCCAAGGACCTGGCCAGACAGCAGGCCGCGGCCAGCGTCGGACAAGGACTGCTCGTTGCCCGCTACACCGCCTCCTTCGCGCGCTACGGCGTACGCGTCGGCCAGGTGCTGCTCACCAGCAACGACACCAGCCGCCGCGCCCACTACCGCAACGCCTACCGCACCCTCGACCAGCTCCTGGACATGGGCGCGCTCCCGATCGTCAACGAGAACGACACCGTCGCCACCGACGAGATCCGGTTCGGCGACAACGACCGGCTCGCCGCGCTCGTCGCCCATCTCGTCCGCGCCGATCTGCTGGTCCTCCTCTCGGACGTGGACGGACTCTACGACGGCGACCCCAGCACCCCGGGCGCCTCACGGATCGCCGAAGTGGCCGGCCCCGAGGATCTCGCGGGCGTCACCATCGGCAGCGCGGGGAAGGCGGGCGTCGGCACCGGCGGCATGGTCACCAAGGTCGAGGCCGCCCGGATCGCCACGGCCGCCGGAGTCCCGGTCGTCCTCACCTCGGCGAGCCGGGTCGCCGACGCTCTGGCCGGACGCGACACCGGTACGTACTTCCACCGCACCGGACGCCGCTCGGCGGACCGGCTGCTCTGGCTCGCCCACGCCTCCACCCCGCAGGGCTCGCTGACCCTCGACGACGGGGCCGTGCAGGCGGTCGTCGAGCGGCACAGCTCGCTGCTGCCCGCCGGAATCGCCGCGATCGAGGGCGAGTTCACCGCGGGCGACCCGGTGGAACTGCGCGACCTCGAAGGCCGCCCAGTGGCCCGCGGACTCGTCAACTTCGACGCCAAGGAGATCCCGCAGCTGCTCGGCCGATCCACCCGCGACCTGGCGCGGGAACTCGGACCGGCATATGAACGCGAGGTCGTACACAGGGACGATCTCGTCGTCCTGCACCCCTGACAGACCCCTGAAAAGGCTGAAAGTCCAGCCTTGCGGCAGAGACCTTCACGAAAAGCGCCCCATCGTCGGCCGCGGACTGGTCAACTTTGTAACGGGGACACAGCGGGGTACAGCACAGCAATCGCATGCACAGGAGGCCGGCGGTGAGACGAGCGCGCCCGGGGGCGCCGCCCAGAGGAACGGGTGGCCGGGCCCTGACCAGCGTCGGAGCAGGTGCAGGCTTCGACGAGAGCCGGCCCGTGGACCGCAGGGACGACCGGACCACCGGGCCCGAGCCGACGGTGGCGAAGGAGGAGCGCACCCCGTCGAGACTCTGGCACATCACGCTCAGTGCCTCGGGCGTCGCGATTCCTCTGAAGGAGGTCAGACGCGGTCTCGAACAACTCGCGCACGACCATCCCTTCCTGCTGACCAGCCGGTACGCCAACGACCACGCGGAGATCCGCTACTGGGAAGAGGCCCGCGATCTGCACGATGCGGCAGCCGTCGCGCTGCGGCTGTGGGGCGAACACCGCTCCACCGCCGGGCTTCCGCCCTGGGAGATCGTCGGCCTGGAAGTCATCGACCGCGAGACGTACCACCAGCGCGTCGCCGAGGGGTACGGGCCGCCCCCGGCCGCACCGGTCGGCGTGCACCCGTACTGAGCGCGACGGCGGCCCCGGGCCAGTTGTCTCGCATCACGGGATACGTGACGTATGCCCGCAGTGTGCGCACTACTCTGCGAGCATGACCACGCTCTCGCCGTACGACAACATGTCCCCGGTAGCCCAGGCCGCCTACCGGGCACGCTCTGCCGCCGCCGACATCGCGCCGCTGCCCCGCGCGGCGAAGGACGACGCGCTGCTGGCGATCGCGGACGCGCTGGAAGTGCGAACGGGCGAGATCGTCGCGGCCAACGCCGAGGACGTCGCCCGCGCCCGCGAGGCCGGGACCAGCGAGTCGATCGTCGACCGGCTCACCCTCACCCCGGAGCGAATCCGCGCCATCGCCGCCGATGTGCGGGACGTCGCGGCGCTTCCCGACCCGGTGGGCGAGGTCGTCCGCGGCTCGACCCTGCCCAACGGCATCGACCTGCGACAGGTGCGGGTGCCGCTCGGCGTGGTCGGGATCATCTACGAGGCCCGGCCCAATGTGACAGTCGACGCCGCGGCCCTCTGCCTGAAGTCGGGCAACGCCGTCCTGCTGCGCGGCTCGTCCTCCGCGTACGCCTCCAATGCCGCGCTCGTACGGGTGCTGCGCGACGCGGTCGGCGGCTCCGGCCTTCCGGCCGACGCGGTGCAGCTGGTGCCGGGCGAGAACCGCGACTCGGTACGGGAACTGATGAGGGCCCGCGGCCTCGTCGACGTCCTCATCCCGCGCGGCGGCGCCTCGCTGATCCGCACAGTGGTCGAGGAATCCACTGTTCCGGTCATCGAGACCGGCACCGGCAACTGCCATGTGTATGTGGATGCGCAGACCGACCTCGACATGGCCGTCGGCATCCTGATCAACTCCAAGGCGCAGCGCCCGAGCGTCTGCAACGCCGCCGAGACGCTCCTGGTCCACAAGGACATCGCCGCGGACTTCCTGCCCCGGGCGCTGGACGCGCTGGCCGACGCCGGGGTGACCGTGCACGGCGACGAGCAGGTCCTCCGATACGCCGAGGAGTCCAAGGCCACCGTGGTGGCGGCGACGCCGGAGGACTGGGAGACCGAGTATCTCTCGTACGACATCGCCGCGGCCGTCGTGGAGTCGCTGGACGCTGCCGTTGCCCACATCCGGCTCTGGTCCTCCGGCCACACCGAGGCGATCGTGACCACCTCCCAGGCCGCGGCCCGCCGCTTCACCCAGTTGGTGGACTCCACGACGGTGGCCGTGAACGCGTCGACGCGCTTCACCGACGGCGGTCAGTTCGGCTTCGGCGCCGAGATCGGCATCTCCACGCAGAAGCTGCACGCCAGGGGCCCGATGGGCCTGCCGGAGCTGACCTCGACGAAGTACATCGTCACGGGCGACGGCCACGTACGGTGACCGTCCGGGTTCGGTGAATGTTGCGGGCTCCCTGCCCAGAACGACCCGGCGGGGCTAGTCTGGAGCCGTGCCGGACGACGTGGGGGGCAGGCCGTTCCCGGACGGCTGGGAGCCCGACGACGACCGCGGGGGCGCGGACGAGGACTTCGCCTCCGTGGTATTCGACGAGGACTTCGTACGGGCTGCCGAGATCCATGAACCCACCGCCGTGGAGCGGCTGCTGGCGGCTGCGCAGGCGCGCGCCGAGGTCGAGGCCGAGGCGTCCCGGGCGCGGGCGGGCGGCGGTCCGCCGGACGACGAGCTCCATGACGAGGCGTACGGGCCGGGCGGCGCATACGGCCGCGCGAGCGCCTACGGCGACCCGCTGGACCCCGATGACGACGACACGTACGGCAGCGGCCCCTATGGGCGCCACGGCGGTGCCCTGCGCCCCTATCGGGGTGCGGCGCGCTGGCACCGGCCGGTGGCCTGGCTGCTCGCCGTGCTGATGGGCATCGGAATGGTCGCGCTGGCCTTCAGCGCCGTCTACCGCAACACCTCGGGCAACCGCCAGGACCCCGCCCCGCCGCCCGCCACCACCGGCGTGGACAGCGCCCCCGGCCCCGTCCCCAGCGCCATCCCGTCGACCTCGGCCAGCTACCCCCGCCCCACGGTCTCAGCGGTCCCGCGCCCGTCCTGAGGGCGGTCGGCCGGGGTCCGGGGCAACTCTCGGACGGTTCTCTCGCGGCTGGGCGTTTACCCCGGTCGTAATCGACCTACCCTGAAGGTGTGACCCCTCTCTCCGAGGGGGCTTCTCACTCGTCCGTACATGCGCAGTCATGCGACGTCAGCGAATGACGGGCAGGCCCTGTCCGAAGCCATCCGGCCGAAGCAGAGCGAAGCGTTTCGGCCCCGGTCGGTGACGTGGAGTCGGGAGAAGTCATGGCAGACCGCGGAGAACCACCAGAAGGTCCGCCCGAGAGCGCGCCGGGCGGCGGTGAGGACGAGTACCGGTCACTCGTCTTCGACGAGTCGTTCGTGCGTGCTGCCCGGCTGAAGGAATTCTCTGCCCAGGAACGCATGGGGGACCATGCCCGTGCCGTACGCAGCCTTCCGGCTCGGAGCTTCCGCGCCGGCTCCAAGGCCGCCATCGCCCTGGTGCTCCTGATCGCCCTGGCCTTCGGAGCAGCCGTGTACATGGGCTTCCGTCACCCCTACCAGGCGCCCGTCGGCAGAAGGGCCGAACCTCTGAGGTCGATCGTCGTGCCCCTGGCTCCCCAGGGTGCGGTACCCGGCGGAACCGCCGCCGACCTCCTCGCGAAGAGCCCCGCCGCACAGTTCGAAACAGGCGCCGCAGGCATCAATTTGCCTGCGGTCCGAGGAACGGACAACTTCTCGGACAGCCAGGTGGCGACGGCCCTCACAACGGTCAAGGACTACCTGGTGGCGTCCTCGCTCGACCCCGACGTCCTCACCGGAGACGCGGTGCGGCCGGTGGAACAGCTGCTCGCCCCGGACCAGATGGCCCAGTTCGACCGCAGCATGAGCCTGCCGGACGACGACGGACAGCATGCCGCGACCGGCTGGCTGGTGCGCTTCGATCCGGCGAAGGTGGCACTGGCCGCTCCGGACATACGGGTCCGGGGCACCCTGAGCTACACGGAGGCGGGGGCCGACACCCTGGAGGTGGCGTCGGACCACACCTTCACGTACACGCTCCGCCCGGCGGCCTCGGGGCCCCAACGGGCGGGCGGGGCCTCGCTCTTCACCGTGCGGCGCGAGCTGAACTTCCGGTTTGACCGGGAAGACCTGCGGCTGCACCGGCTGGAGCTGCGCACCAGCTATGTACAGGCCGGACCGCAGGGGTGCCCGGCGGACACCACTGGTGCGCTGCGACCGCTGCTCGCCGGGCAGCACGCTGTCTCCCGCGGCCCCGCGGGCACCGACCCGTACGCGACGGACCGGCCCACGGCGGCGCTCTGCGGGACGCTGACGGTCAGCTCCCGGCAGTCCCCGGCTCATCAGGGTTCCGCGGCTCCTGGGGCCCCGCAGAGCTCGCGGAGCCGTCCGTAGCGCCGCCCTTGCCGGCTGAGCTCCCGCCTCCTTGACCGGTGAACTTGTCGCGGAGCTTGCCGCCCAGGTCTCCGGCGCCCCCCGCTATGTCGCCGACCAGCTTCATCAGCGGATCCTTGCTGGTTCGCACCGTGTCCGCGTAGTGCGCCGCGGACTCCCGGAAGGAGTCCGTCACCGAGGTGTCCTTGTCCTCGTCGCGTCGCGGGTAGTGGCCGTCCATGATCCGCTGGTAGTCGCGGGTCTCGGACCACCTCTTCAGCTCGGCCGCACGCACCGTGGTGAAGGGGTGCGAGCGGGGCAGCAGGTTGAGGATCTTGAGGACCGAGTCGCGCAGATCGCCGCCCTTCTCGTACTCGTCGGCCTGGGCGAGGAAGGCGTCCACATTCATCTCGTGCAGATGATTGCCGCCCGCGATCTTCATAAGACCGCGCATCGATGCCTGCAGATCCTGCCCGACCAACAGCCCCGCCCGGTCTGCCGACAGCTCCGACTTGCGGAACCACTCGCGCAGTGCCGTCACGATCGCCATGATCGCGACATTGCCGAGTGGGATCCAGGCGACCTTCAACGCGATATTGGTGAGGAACAGCAGAATCGTGCGGTACACGGCGTGGCCGGAGAGGGCGTGTCCCACCTCGTGGCCGATGACGGCCCGCATCTCCTCCTCGTCGAGGAGTTCCACCAGCCCCGTCGTCACCACGATGATCGGCTCGTCGAGACCGATGCACATGGCATTGGGCTGCGGGTCCTGGTTGACGTACATCGGCGGGACCTTCTCCAGGTCCAGGATGTAACAGGCGTCCCGCAGCATCTCGTTGAGATGGGCGAACTGTGCGTCGCTCACCCTGACGGAGTCGGAGAGGAAGAGCAGTCGCAGGCTGCGCTCCGGCAGCAGACCGCTCAGTGTCTTGAACACGGTGTCGAAACCGCTCAGCTTGCGCAGGGCCACCAGGGCCGAGCGGTCCGCCGGGTGTTCGTAGGCCCGTGACGAGATCCCTGCGAAACGCCTGCGCTGCCTGCTCGGCACGTTCTCGTGGCTCTCGTGGCTGTGTTCGGTCATGAATGGGCCCCCTGTTCGTACGAGACGTCGCTCGCCCCCTGACAAATCCCAGCGTAGGTGCTGGGGCTACGGTGTGCGGGGGGCTGTGGATAACTGAGGAGACGCCCGACATGCCGCATACCGTTGCTCTGCTCGCCGCCGCATCCGAGGACCAGGGGCCCGGCAACACACTCCGCATCGTGCTGCTCGCCTCGCTCGTCGGAGCTGTCCTGCTCGGCTGGTTCCTGCTCCGCGGATACCGCAACGACGACAACAACGACTGAGTCGGCGTGAGCGTGCCCGGGGCGCCCGCATACGATGTGCGCGACGTCTTCCTTCCGACTCCCGATCGATAGGTCCTGCCGAAGATGAGCCTCACAACCACTGCACACCAGCTGGTCACTCTCGCCGCCGAGGGCGGAGAGCACGGTGGCAACCACGAAAGCCTCAGCCCGTATGTCACCGGGGGCGGTGCGTTCATCGTGCTGATGCTCCTGCTGTGGATCACTACTCGCTTCAACCGCGACCGCTGAGGCGAAGGCGTACAGCTGTGCCAGTAGGCTCTGCACGCATGGGAGAGCAGGAAGTGCCTACCGGCCGTGGAAAGCGCCGAATCGGCGTGATGGGCGGGACGTTTGACCCGATTCATCATGGACACCTGGTGGCGGCCAGTGAAGTGGCCGCCCAGTTCCACCTCGACGAGGTGATCTTCGTTCCGACCGGGCAGCCGTGGCAGAAGAGCCACAAGCACGTCTCCCCGGCCGAGGACCGCTATCTGATGACGGTCATCGCGACGGCGTCCAACCCGCAGTTCTCGGTCAGCCGGAGCGATATCGACCGCAGCGGGCCGACGTACACCATCGATACGCTGCGGGACCTGCGCGCGCTCCATGGCGATGCGGACCTCTTCTTCATCACCGGCGCCGACGCACTCTCCCAGATCCTCACCTGGCGGGACGCCGACGAATTGTTCTCGCTCTCCCACTTCATCGGTGTGACGCGGCCGGGGCACCTGCTCACGGACCCCGGGCTGCCGGAGGGTGGGGTCTCCCTCGTGGAGGTGCCCGCGCTCGCGATCTCGTCCACGGACTGCCGTGAGAGGGTCTCAAAGGGCGAGCCGGTCTGGTACTTGGTGCCGGACGGTGTGGTCCGCTACATCGACAAGCGGCAGCTGTACCGCGGCGAATGAGCCACGCAGAGGGGCACCGGTGAACGACCGACAGAACCCGTACGACCCGTACTACCAGCAGCCGCAGATCATCGGCTACGACGAGTACGGGCAACCGGTGTATCAGCAGCCCGGACAGCAGGCGTACGACCCGTATGCGCCTCAGCAGCCGCATCAGGCCGACCAGGGGTACGGCTACGACCCGTACGCCCAACCTCAGCAGCCTCAGCCCGTGCAGCCGTACGACCCGTACGCCTCCCAGCAGCTTCAGCAACCGCAACAGCCTCAGCAACAGGAACAACAGGCATACGGCGGCTATGACAGCTATGGCTATGACACCGGCCGGCAGCCTGCCGCGGTCGACACCACCCAGCAGTGGAACATCCCGCAGCAGGCCGCCGCGCAGCCGTCCCCTCCCGCACCCGCGCCGCCCCGGCAGGAACTCGAGCCCGAGCCCGGCTTCGAGGCCCATCCGGAACCGGTAGTCCCCGGGCAGCGCCGAGCCGACCGCGATGGCCGCACCGAGCAGTTCTCGTTCATCGAGGAGCCCGACGAGGACTCCGAAGACGTCATCGACTGGCTGAAGTTCACCGAGAGCCGCAGCGAGCGGCGCGAAGAGGCACGGCGTCGTGGCCGCAACCGCATGGTCGCGCTGATAGTTGTGGTGGTCCTGGTCGTGGTCGGCGGTGTCGGCTACCTCTGGTCCGCCGGAAAGATCCCTGGCCTCTCCGGCTCGGAGAAGGACAACACCGCGTCGACGGGTCCGCAGCAGCGGGACGTCATCGTGCTCCATCTGCACAACACCAAGAAGGGCGGCACCTCCACGGCGCTGCTCGTCGACAATGTGACGACCAAGCAGGGGACGACGGTCCTGCTCCCCAACTCGCTCGTGGTCTCCGACGACGAGGGCGTCACGACCACCCTCGGCAAGTCCGTCGAGGACGACGGCACCACCGGCACCCGCGATTCCATCGACACACTGCTCGGCACCAAGATCAGCGGCACGTGGCGGCTCGACACTCCCTATCTGGAGACTCTCGTCGATCTGGTCGGCAGCATCGAGGTCGACACCGACACCGAAGTGCCCGACACGAAGAAGGGCGCCGCCCCTCTGGTGAAGAAGGGCGAGGCGCAGACCCTGAGCGGCCAGATGGCCGTCGCGTACGCCACCTACCAGGCGCCCGGTGAGGACGAGGCGAAGCAGCTCATGCGGTTCGGGGAGGTCATGCGGGGCGTTCTGCGAAAGACCTCGGACGACCCGAAGACCGCCACGGTCACCGTGCAGACGCTGGCGCAGATCCTCGACCCGTCGCTCCCCGAGAAGGACCTCGGTGCCTCGCTGGCGAAGCTCGCCGAGCACGCCAAGGTCGGCGACTACAAGACGGCACTGCTGCCGGTGCAGGCCGACGGCACCCTCACGGACGCGGCCATCGAGAGCGTCGTCAAGGACATCCTGGGCGGCACGGTGAAGGCTCCGGACGCCGGTGCGGCGGTGCGGGTCGGGATCAAGAACGCCACCGGTGACAAGGACAGCACGGAGTCCGCCCGGATCAAGCTGGTCAACGGCGGCTATGCCTTCGCCGGCGGCGGAACGGTCGAGACCGCGGCCCTGTCGGAGGTCGTCTACAAGACCGCGGCGGACAAGGACAAGGCGACGCAGGTCGCCCATACCCTGGGCCTGCCGACGAGCGCGCTGAAGCAGGGCAAGCCCGCCGCGAACGCGGATGTGTCCGTCGTGCTCGGCCAGAACTACGAGATCAAATGACCGGGGCCGCACGGCCCGGATGATGTCGATTCGATCTTCGAACGTTCGCTGCGTGGGCTGTCGGCGGTCCGTGAGACCCTAGAGGTTGATCTGACCGCCGACGAAAGCCTGCTTGTGACCGCCACGGACCGCTCCATCGAGCTCATCAACGCCGCCGCTCAGGCGGCCGCCGACCGGCTCGCGCACGACATCATTGCGTACGACGTCAGCGACGTGCTGTCGATCACAGACGCCTTCCTGCTGGCTTCGGCCCCCAACGACCGCCAGGTCAAGTCGATCGTCGACGAGATCGAGGAGCGGCTCCAGAAGGAGCTCGGCGCCAAGCCGGTACGCCGTGAGGGCGACCGCGACGCGCGCTGGATCCTCCTCGACTACGTCGACATCGTCATCCACGTCCAGCACAGTGAGGAGCGGGTCTTCTACGCGCTGGAGCGCCTCTGGAAGGACTGCCCCGAGATCGCGCTCCCCGAGGACGCCGTCAAGACCCGAGGCAAGGCCGCGGAGCACGCCCAGCTCACCGGCAGCTCGGAAGGTGGACAGAGCTGAACGGCAGCGGGAGCGGCAGGGGCCGCAGGATCGTCCTCTGGCGACACGGCCAGACGGCATGGAATCTGGAGCGCCGTTTCCAGGGCTCCACGGACATCGCGCTCACCGAGGCCGGCGTCGGGCAGGCCCAGCGGGCCGCCCGGCTGCTCGCCTCGCTGAAGCCGAATGCGATCGTCGCCTCCGATCTGCAGCGGGCGGTGGCCACGGCCGCCGAGCTTGCCGCGATCACCGGCCTCGAAGTGGCGCACGACTCGGGACTGCGTGAAACCTACGCGGGTGCTTGGCAGGGCCTCACCCACGAGGAGATCGTCGGGCTGTACGGCGAGCAGTACGCCGCATGGAAGCGCGGCGAGCCCGTGCGTCGTGGCGGCGGTGAGCTGGAGACCGAGGTCGCCGACAGGGCCGCCCCGGTCGTACTCGGACACGCCGAGAAACTGCCCGACAGCGGCACGCTCGTCGTGGTCAGCCACGGCGGCACCATCCGCACCACCATCGGTCGGCTGCTGGGCCTGGAGGCGCACCACTGGGAAGGGCTCGGTGGGCTCTCCAACTGCTGCTGGTCGGTGCTGGGCGAGGGCGCGCGGGGCTGGCGCCTGCTGGAGCACAATGCCGGCACGCTGCCGGAGCCGGTGCTCGGCGACGACACGTAGGAGCGCCGCGGCCTGGGAGTGCCAGGGGCCTGTCTGTGGGGCGGGCCCGGACGGCTCTCGGAGGCCACCTTCGGGCGGCGTCGGCCGGATTTCGCTTTCTGGCTGGTCACAGGCTAAAGTTCTTCTTGTTCGCAGCGCGGAAACGCAGGGAAACAGAGCGAACAGCGGGGCTATAGCTCAGTTGGTAGAGCGCCTGCATGGCATGCAGGAGGTCAGGAGTTCAATTCTCCTTAGCTCCACAATCAAGATCCCGTC